>CAZIFP010000010.1:0-22139 GCA_964538105.1 uncultured Bifidobacteriaceae bacterium | reverse complement strand
GGCGGGGAACTATCAGTTGACTGCGCCGACGAATTTGAGTGCGAACATCACGGCGAAACTACTTACCATTGGATCAGCGTCTTTGCCTACAATAACTTCAATCAACTTAAGCAATGGCTTTGTCACTATTTCTTGGAATTCGGTGATTGGCGGGGTCTATCGGGTTCAGTCAATTGAAAGTGTTAATGGCGTTAACTGGAATGATTTGGTGCCAGATGTGACGGCCAGCGGAATAACAACTTCGCAAACCAATGTTGCAACTGATGTGATTCAACAATTTTACCGGATAAAATGGTTGAATCCGGTGATTACAGGTCTCACGGCGGACAATAAAACGTATGACGGGACGACGCCAGCTACAATTTCTTCGAACAATGTAGTGTTGTTAGGTGTGGTAAGTGGCGATATTGTGAATTTTTCTACCAATGGCTATATAGCTAGCTTTGCCAGTGCTGGAGTTGGCAGCAACGTGACCGTTAATGTGAGTGGACTTACATTAAGTGGTCCAAATGCGGCCAACTACACATTGGTTCAACCCATAGGATTGACGGCCAACATCACGGCCGCAACACTGACGGTAAGTGCCGTCAATGTCAGCACTACCTATGGTTTGACCGCTTCCTTGGCTGTAAGTTATACCGGTTTTGTTAATGGCGAAGGAACCAATGCCCTGACTGGTGTTCCTAATGTGACCACGACCGCCACAAACAATAGTCCGCCGGGAATATATCCCATTACGGTCAGCAACGGCACGTTGAGTGCAGCCAATTATTTTTTTAGCTTCACCAGCGGGACGTTGACTGTGGTGGACGTGCCGCAAATAAATGCAGTCACGATGAATGAGAACCAGTTTATTTTGAGTTACCCGACACTCACGAATCAAAACTACCAATTACAATTCACAACCAATCTTGCTCCGGTGACATGGATTCCGTTCAATGTGCCAGTGGCGGGCACGGGCGGATCCATCATCTTGAGCAACTCGCTGCCTGCCTCGCCTCAGGGATTCTTCAGGTTGTTAATTAGTAATTGAATCGGATGTTTTAATTGGGAAGTTTGTTCAGTCTCATTGATCAACACGGAAAAACCTCCGCTATGCAAATTAACGTTTTAGAGTATTTTGAAAATGGTTCGCTGTTAATAAACAGGGATAAAATTGCGATCCAGGATGCAAATCGGGCGGTCACTTTTGGGGAGTTGGAGCGTTTTGCGAAGAATTGTGCCGCTCTGATTCTCAAGAAAACTTCTGCATTCAACCAACCGGTCGCCGTCTTTCTTCCCAAAAGCGTCGAAGCCATCATTGCAAATCTGGGCGCTCTTTATACGGGCAACTGTTATGCCAATCTTGACATCAAATCTCCATTGGAACGGCTCAAAAACATGTTGCAAAATCTTCAGGTTGGCGTGGTCGTCACATCGGCAGCCTGTGCGCCCATCTTGCGTGCCGTGGGCATTTCCGAAGACCAACTGATCTATATCGAACATGTCTTTACCGAAGGAATCATCTACGATAACCCAAGGTTACTGGACCGGGTCAAATCCACGATTGATACGGATCCCGCATATATCATTTATACTTCGGGCTCAACAGGCGTGCCCAAGGGGGTGGTCATTCCCCATCGCGGCATCATTGATTACATTGATTGGGCCCGGGAATGTTACCAAATTTCCGAAAATGAAGTGATAGGTAATCAGGCTCCATTCTTCTTTGATAATTCGACGCTGGACATTTACCTGTGCCTGTCGTGTGGAGCCACGCTGATCTTGATCCCGGAAGAAAATTTTGGATACCCACTCAAGTTGATGCAGTTTGTCGAAAAAATGGGCATCACCACTTTTTTCTGGGTGCCGTCGGTCATGACCAATGTGGCCAATTATAAGATCCTCGATTCACTGGCACCGTCCGCACTGCGGAAAATTCTTTTTGCCGGCGAGGTCATGCCCACCCGCACTATAAATTACTGGCGCAGCAAATATCCCCAAGCTTTGTTCTCCAACCTTTACGGCCCCACCGAAATTACCGTGGATTGCACCTATTACAACGTGGACCGCGATTTTCAGGAACTGGAAACCCTGCCGATCGGGTTTCCCTGCCGCAACACTGACATCCTGATTTTGAACGAGAAAAATGAGCGGGCCAAAACCGACGAGCCGGGTGAGTTGTGTGTTCGTGGAAGCTCGTTGGCATTGGGTTACTGGAACAATCCGGAAAAGACAGCGAGCGTCTTTGTGCAGAACCCGCTCAATCCGCATTATCCGGAGTTGATCTATCGGACTGGCGATCTGGTCTCCCGTAATTCCCGCGGCGAGATTCTGTTCATTGGCCGCAAAGATTTTCAAATCAAGCATCTCGGCTACCGGATCGAATTGGGCGAGATAGAGCATGCCGCCTTTCAGGTGGACGGCATTCATAATGGGTGTGTCATTTATAACCAGGAGAAAAAGGAGATCGCCCTGTTTTTTGAGTCGGATCAAGACTTGTCGCCAAGCTTTATCCGCGAACGCATGCTGGCCCGTATTCCCAAATACATGCTGCCGACTGCGTTTCATCGGCTGGATAAAATTCCGCTCACGGCGAACGGGAAATATGACCGTCAGAAACTGGCGTTAAATCTTAAAACAGGTTGACATGCTGAAAGTGGATACGACGGATGCGGTTTTCGCCGCCATGCAACAGGTAAAGAATGATGCGCGAGCCTACTGCACCAATTTCTTCCCGGTTCCGCAAAAATTGCAGAGATGGATTGAGCAGGATGAACTATTCATGGAAGTTTTTTCAGATGTCGTGTTTTTTTTCAAGGTTGACCGCGAATTTTGGCGCCTCTATTTTTGTGCCGCAAATCCGGATGCGCTGCGACGACAGTTCAAAGCCCTCCCCGCACTGAAAACCGAGCATCTGGTCATTGACATGTTGGAATCCGAGAACTCAACCGAAGGTTTGCTGCCCCTGATAGAATCCGTGGGCTTTCGACGTCACGCCCGTCTCTGCCGCCTGACTCGGACTGGTTCAGCACATTTCCCTCCGAACCCATCCGGCGATCGGCGTCCGGTTTACGCTGCCCACGAGGACGCGCAGGGTATTTTTGAGATTCTTGAATCTTCCTTCGACCGTTATGCCGAACAGATTCCGAAGCTTTCTGAGATTCAAATGGCGGTGGAAAACCGCCAAATTTTGATGATGAAACAGGATCAAACCATCGCTGGATTGCTTTTCTTTGAGACACAGGGAGCTGCATCCACGATTCGCTACTGGCTGGTGCCGGAAAAATTCCGGGCGTTGCATTATGGGTCGGCACTGATGCATGCTTATTTCGCGGCCCACGGCGCAATCCGGCGTTTCACTTTATGGGTGATGGCTGACAATGAACCCGCAATCCGGAAATACCGGCATTACGGTTACACGCCGGACAGGTTGACAGACCATGTATTGGTAAATGAAATAATTAGTCATGAAATCAGTCATTGAAATACTGAAGGAAATCCGACCGGAATTTGATTTTACAACATCCGACGATTTTATCGCGGATGGAATGCTGGATTCATTCGACGTCGTGACCCTGGTTGCGACGATGGACAAAAACTTCAACATTTCCATAGCGGGCACGGACATTGTGCCGGAGAACTTCAAAAATTTGGATACCATCAACGAGCTTTTGCTTAAGAGCGGTGCGCGGTTATGAAATTTATTCACCGCCGCAAACGTATTAGCGGGATTCTTACAGTCGTCCCTGCCCGGGAACTGTCCTTCGTGGAGGACATGAAGAACTTCAACTTTCCCGAGGCGCGCTCCCTCAAACTCAAGGAGGTGATGGGATATGACAAACACCGCGTGGTTGAGCCGGGAGTTTGCGTCTCCGATCTGGCCGTGTTTGCCTTGAACCACCTGTTTGAAAAAAGACTGCTGCTGCCGGATGAAATTGACGCCCTCATACTGGTGACACAATCCCCGGATTATTTCATGCCGCCAACCAGCAACATCATTCAGGGGAGGTTAAATCTAAAGCGACAGATGTTTTGCATGGACATCAATCAGGGATGCGCGGGATTTGTGATCGGCCTGATGCAGGCGTTTTTTTTGCTGGAACAGGAAAGCATTCGGAAGGTAATACTCATCAACGCTGATGTGCTGAGCCGGAAAACATCTCCGAGGGACCGGAACAGCTTTCCGCTGGTCGGCGATGCGGCTTCCATTACTGTCGTGGAGCGCGATTCCGATGACTCTGTCATCCATACGATGCTCATGATGGACGGCACACGCAGCGACGCATTGATGATTCCCGCCGGCGGGTTCCGGCTGCCGAGCTCACCGGAAACCGCGATGCTGGAGGATGTCGGTGACAATAATCTCCGGGCCAAGGATCATTTGTGCATGGACGGTTCCGCCGTGTTCAATTTTGTGCAGATGGAAATTCCATCATTGATTGATGATCTTTTGAAATATGGTGGCGTGACAATTGACGAACCGGACTACTTTTTCTTCCACCAGCCCAACCGGTTTATGCTGCAAAAACTTGCGGATAAATTAGGAGTTCCCTATGCGAAAATGCCGAGCAATGTGGTGGAACGATTCGGCAACAGCAGCGGTGTGACCATTCCCATGACCATCACTTTGAACCTGGCGGACCGGCTGGTGCATGAACAGTTCAAGGTTTGCCTGGCGGGATATGGCGTTGGCCTGACTTGGAGCGCCATGCTGCTGAATCTGGGCAAAGTAAAATTCAACAGCATGATTGAATATAAATGAATCCCGCAAGATCGCATGAACCAGCTTCTTCGTCCACATTATCGAAGCAAGCACAGGGTTCCTCCATTTTGGGCAATTGTATGACATCCGCATGAAGTGCATTTTTAATAACAAGAAAATCAGCGCGATCCTCTCGGTGGTTCCGAAGCAGGAATATCGTTTTGACGACGAATGTCAGAATTATTCGCTGGCGCCGGAAAAGGCCAAAAGACTAAAAAAGATGATGGGCATTGACCGGCACCGGATTGCTCCACCGGAGGTGTGCTCCTCGGATCTTTGCCTTTTTGGACTGCAGCAACTCCTGAAAAGCGGCGCACTTCGGAAAGAGGAAATTGGCGCGCTGGTCTTTGTATCCCAAACCCCTGATCATTTTCTTCCGCCGACGAGCAACATCATTCAGGGGAAACTTGGGTTGAGCCAGGACGTGATTTGTCTCGATCTCAACCAGGGCTGCGCCGGATTTCTCATCGGGTTGATGCAAGCCTGCATGCTTTTGGAAATTGTCAGTCAGCCAAAGGTGGTGCTTTTGAACGGAGACACGGCCAGCAAGCTTTTGGACAAGCGAAATCATATCTCCTATCCGCTGGCCGGTGACGCAGGCTCGGTGACCATTGTTGAGCGAAGCGAGGGGGCAAAACCAATTTTTATGAACGTAAAAATGGATGGCTCCCGCTACAAGGCTTTGATCGTTCCCGGAGGTGCCTTTCGCATCCCTTCTTCCTCCGAAACCCTCAAGGTGCAGGAAACGGACGAGGGAATTATGCGCAGTCAGGAACAGATCCATATGGATGGCGCGGCCATTTTCAATTTTACTCTGGAGGAAGTTCCTCCGCAATTGGAGGAGATCCTGGCATTTTCAGGTGACTCGAGTGACTCGATTGACTTCTTTCTGATGCATCAGCCGAATGAATTCATCCTCAAACAGCTTGCGGGCAAGATGAAGATTCCGCCGGAAAAAGTGGCCAGCAATATCGTGGGCATCTATGGCAATTGCAGTTCCGTGAGCATTCCGCTGGATATCACACACAATTATCATGAGCGGTTGCAAAAGGAAACCTGCCGGGTCTGTCTTTCAGGATTTGGCATTGGTCTCGCTTGGAGTTCCATGGTCATGGATCTGGGCCCGCTGGCGGTTTGCAAGGTCATGGATTACGAGGTTTCGTGACAGGTAGCCAGGTGCCACCACCCATCCAAAAACACAAAAAAAATCCAATGCAAGAAAATCCAAAATTTGAGTCCAAAGTAACCCGGTTCAACTCCCATCATTACGACTCTGTTTCTGATCTCTGGCAGATCATCTACGGGGACAATTTCCATGCGGGTTACTTTAAGCAGGCTGACGAAAGTTTCGCTGTCGCCACGGATAATCTGACGGAGTTGATGGCTGCTGAAGGTAATTTTTCAAAAACATCAAAGGTGCTCGATGTTGGTTGCGGAATCGGTGGTCCGGCCACCTATTTGCATAAAAAATATGGATGTCATGTGCATGGCATTACCATCAGTGAAAAAGGGGCACAAAAGGCAAATGAATCAGCCAGGCAAAATGGATATGACTCGCATCTAAAATTCTCGGTTGCTGATGCCAAGGACAACCGGTTGCCCGATGCCTCATTCGATATAGTTTGGGGCATGGAATCATTCCATTTGATGGAGGACAAGGTCAGGGTGTTTTCCGAATGCTACCGTGTTCTAAAAAGAGGAGGACAATTGTTGCTCTGTGACAATCTGGCGGGGGACAGAAGGCTTTCTGATGCGGAGGCAGTCGCATGTTACAAGGAACTTCGTCTTCTGGAGAGGGTTTTTGGCAAGACCCAGACCGATACCCTGCGGGCTTATGAGTTGCTGGCAGAAAATGTGGGATTCAAGGACATCGTTTCCCGGGACATTAACCAGCAGACCATGCCGCTGACCATCAACTTTTTCCGGAAAAAAGTTCAGGCACAATATCAGGACTTGGTAAGCCGTTCATCGAAGCAGTATATTGACGATTTTTTGGGCATGTGCGACGCTTGGGAGAAATTCAACCAGTTGGGCGTGATGTCCTATGGTTTGCTGAAGGCTATCAAGCCGCTTGTTTGAGTGGCCACGGCGGATTCCAGCAGAAGCTTGACTTGAATGAAAATAATACCCAGTCTGACAGAGTTAGCTAAATTAGAATTAACCGAACGCAAATAACAAAATCAAATGTATGGATAAAATAAAACTCTACGAACAATTGGCGGAAATTCTCGATGTCGAGCAGGTCAAGCAGGAGGATGTTCTTGGTGATTTTGAGGCGTGGGATTCATTGGCCATCCTCTCCGTTTTGGCGTTGGCGGATTCCAAATACGGCGTGGCGATAAAGGCGGAGGAAATCCGCTCAGTTGTAAGTGCATTGGATTTGGCGAACCTGATCGAAGCAAAAAAGCAGTAATGTTTGGGCCGGTGGAGGAATAGCATCCCGTCTGAATTGCGCACAAATGAAATGCACTTTTAAAAACAGGAGAATCAGTGCGGTCGTCGCGGTGGTGCCGAAGGAGGAATATCGTTTTGACGACGAATATCCCGTGTTTAAACTCACCGAGGACAAGGCAAAACGGTTCAAAAAGATGATGAGTCTGGACCGGCACCGAATTGCCCCGCCCGGCGTCTGTTCTTCGGATCTTTGCCAGCACGGTTTGCAACATTTGCTGGACGGGGGAATTCTGAAGAAGGAGGAAATTGGCGCGCTGATATTCGTCTCCCAAACGCCCGACTACACGATGCCTCCCACCAGCAATGTGATCCAGGGCAAACTGGGTTTGGGCCGGGAAATGATCTGTCTCGACATTAATCAAGGATGTTCGGGTTTTTTGCTGGGCCTGATGCAGGCGTTCTTGCTGCTGGATATCGCGGCGCTTCCCAAGGTTGTCCTGTTGAACGGCGATACCTGTAGCAAACAAACAGACCGCTGTAATCGCATCTCATATCCGCTGACCGGTGACGCCGGTTCGGTGACAATCATTGAACGCTGTGAAGAGGAGAACCCCATTTATGTGGACGTGAAGAACGACGGTTCCCGTCATCAGGCTATTATGATTCCCGCCGGCCGGTATCGCATGCCATCCACACCCGAGACCTTGAAGCTAAAAGAGGTGGAG
Organism: uncultured Bifidobacteriaceae bacterium; assembly: GCA_964538105.1. Taxonomy (GTDB): domain Bacteria; phylum Verrucomicrobiota; class Verrucomicrobiia; order Limisphaerales; family UBA11358; genus UBA11358. Next base: position 14,276 of record CAZIFP010000010.1, on the reverse strand, counting down.
GAAGGCGTTGTCCGGAATCTGGAACATGTTCACATGGATGGCGCTGCCATTTTCAGCTTTACCATGGAAGATGTGCCACCGCAAATTGACGAGATTCTTGAGTTCTCCGGAGATACGCGGGACTCGATAGAGCATTTTTTATTTCACCAGCCAAATCCATTCATTTTGAAACAGATGGCGGATAAGATGAGGATTCCGCTAACAAAACTGCCCAACAACATTGTCAGCCTCTACGGCAATTGCAGCTCGGTGACCATTCCCTTGAACATTACCCACAATTGCAGCGAACAGTTGCTGCGGGAGAAAAGCCGCGTTTGCCTGTCCGGGTTCGGAGTGGGGCTGAGTTGGATTTCAATGGTCATGGATTTGGGACCGCTGGCGGCCAGCAAAATTCTGGAGTATTAATCATCTGATCGGGCCATGGACGAAACCTATACGCTCATCACCGGGGCTGCCTCCGGCTTTGGCCGGAGCATTGCCCAAAAACTTGCTTCGTCCCGGAAGCTTTTGCTCGCCGACATAAATGCGGAGAGGCTGGAAGCCACGCGAAAATCCTGCGCCAATCCGGAACGACATCTGATGTGGGTGCGCGATTTGAGCCGCTTGGAAGGCATCGGCGAAGACTTGACTTCCTTCCTGACCACCACCAACGCGCATGTCAGCCACTACGTTCATTCGGCAGGAATTTTTGGAATCCAATTTGTGCGGGCGAACGAAATGGTCTTTGTGAACCGGCTGTTCAACATCAACGTATTTTCTGCCATGGAAATCATCCGGCCACTGGCCCAAAAAAGGGTGAACAAAGGGATGTTGCGGAGCATCACCTTTATCTCGGCCCTTGGCAGCCGGGTTGGTGGGAAGGGCTATTTTGTCTATGCCGCGAGCAAAGGTGCGGTGAATGCCATGTCACTTTCACTTGCCGTGGAACTCGCCCCAAACGTCCGCGTGAACGCCGTTCTGCCCGGCACCATTGAAACGGAGATGAGCAAGGACTATTTCGCCGATCCAGACTTTGTGGCCTCGGTGCGGGCTGTTCACCCGTTGGGTCTTGGGCGCGCCGAGGACGTGGCCGATGCAGTGGAATTTCTCTCATCGGACCGGGCGCGCTGGATAACCGGACAGGAACTGGTAGTGGACGGCGGCAGATTTGCAAGCAAAACCCCTTCTACTTGATTTGTATCATAAATTTCCAACCTGCCTGATTTCAGCGTATGAATGAAAGCTACACTCTGGTCACAGGGGCTTCTTCCGGCTTCGGTCGGAGTATCGCACAAATGCTCGCTCCTACCCGGAGAATAATCCTTGCCGGAAGGAGCGTGGAGAAATTAGAAGCCGCTCGCAGCACCTGTGCGATGACTGAACGGCACCTGGTGTGGGCGCGCGATTTGAGCCGGCTGGAGGGGATCGGCGAGGAACTGGCCGCCTTCATGGCCGAGAAGCAGATTTGCATTGACCATTTCGTTCACTCGGCGGGATTCACCGGCATTCAATTCGCACGCGCAGTTGAGATGACATTTGTGACCCGGGTGTTTAATGTGAATGTATTCTCCGCCATGGAAATTATCCGGCCGTTGACCCAGAACAGGGTGAACAAGGGTTCACTCCGCAGCATCACCTTCATCTCCAGCATTGCGACCCGTGTGGGGGCGAGCGGATACTTCGTTTATGCTGCCAGCAAAGGTGCCGTGAACGCCATGTCGCTTTCCTTGGCCGTGGAACTTGCGCCCAAAGTCCGGGTAAATGCAGTTCTGCCGGGTATCATCGAAACACAAATGACCCAGGAATATTTTACCAACACCGATTTTGTAGCGTATTACCCTTTGGGGTTTGGGCGCCCGGAAGACGTGGCTGACATGGTTGAGTTTTTGATATCCGATCGTGCCCGCTGGATTACAGGACAGGAATTTGTAGTGGATGGCGGCAGATCAGTTTTTTCCCCGGTTCCTGGTGAAATAGATGCCAAACGTGCGGAATTCATTGCAAAAGGCAAATAGCCGCTGATGCTGCAGGCGTAGGGTTTCCGACTTGTGAATCTTGTTTATTCCTCCAGAGCCTTGAAGCCCTGTCGTGCTGCACTTGAAGAATTGCTGTTCTTTAATCCCCGGCAATACAGGGTGCGGGAGGGAATTGTCGCTTCGCAGGAAAAGTTCGGTCAATTGCGGCTTGAGGAAACCGACGACCGTCTGTGTGTTCGGGTTGGAAACTGTGAGGCGCAGACTCTTTTCGTTTATGATCCGGTTCACCACCAAGGCGATCCGGTTGGTGTCGTGGTTTTTCTCCGCACATCTTCCACCGAGGTTGCCATTATGCACCTGGCAGTGCATCCGGATTATTCCCTCCAAGGCGAACACGCCGGAGTCGGTTTGGGCATTGTGCTGGTTGAAAAGGTCAAGGAGATCGCTTCGCAAATCGCCGGAATAGAGCGCATTGTATTTTTATACCAGCGCGAATTGGTCATGCGATTGTAGAAAACGGTTTTTATATCCAGTTTAGATAAAGCTTTTCAAGTTTTTGAATTAAAATGCAAAGCTTTCAGATAATTAGTTAATGAAACATTCATTGCAGATCGAGGGTTTCAACTTGCGCCTGCGTCCGGTGCGCATGGACGATGCCGCGTTCATCGTTTGGCTCCGACATTTAGACCACGTCAAAGGCCGGGTGGGTGATTCTGCCCGTGACGTGCCTGCTCAAGAGGCATGGCTGAAAAAATATTTTGAACGGGAAGGTGATTACTATTTTCTCGTTGAGACTCAAGGCGGAATTCCTCTGGGCACACACGCGATTTATGACGTGCGAGGAACCAGTGCCGAACAGGGAAGAAATATTGTTCGTCCGGAAGTTTTGGCCGGGGCTCCCGTTGGAATATTGGGCACCAATTTGGCTTTCGACAAGCTGGGATTAAGCGAAATCCGGGCCAGCGTCGTGTCAACCAATCGCCAGGTGCTCTCACTCCATCGGAAGGCCGGATTTAAGCAGGTCGAAATCTTGCGCGCGGCACAGACCATTGACGACCTGCCGGTGGATTTGATGCAATTTATTCTTAAGGCGGAAGACTGGCCGAAAGCCCGCGAAGTTATGCTGCCTCTGGCCGAGTTGGCTGGCCGGTTGGTGCTTGATTGGAACAAAGCGCAATCAGGTCAACGCCAGCCTTGGGAAACAGCAAAAATTTAAACGATCTGAACATGCACCATTCGTTAGTTGCAGAAGACTTCGGAGTGCGGCTGCGCCCGGTTCAAATGAGGGATGCTGCCTTTATCGTCTGGTTGCGCAATCAAGACCACGTTAAGGGCCGGGTTGGCGATTCCGCCCCCGATATTGCCGGACAGAATAAATGGCTGGAGACCTACTTTGAGCGTCGAAATGATATTTATTTTGTTCTCGAAACACTTGGCGGAACCCCATTGGGCACAAATGCCCTTTATGAAATATCCGGCCAAAACGCGGAATGGGGACGATATATAGTGCGCCCGGAAGTCAGGGCCGCCCTGTCCAGTGCAATTCTGATTTTTGATTTGGCCTTTGGAAAACTGAAGATTAGTGAATTGCTGGCCAGGTGCGTTTCAACCAACACCAAGATGCACTCCATCGTCAAAAAATGCGGGTTTAGTCAGACAGAGACGAAGCTGGCTAACCAGATGATCGGTGGCCAACCAGTGGACATGATCCACTTTGTTTTAAAGGCCGGGGATTGGCCCAAATTTCGCGAGCGGTTGCTGCCGCTGGCGCAATACGGCAGAACACATGTTCAAGATTGGGAACAACAGTCATCCAAAACCGGAATATTGCAGCCATTCGGAATGAAGGACATTTTATCTTACGGTTCGCTTGTGAAGGCAGGAAATTGAATTCAATATTGAAAACGAACACAACCATCTTGCCTTTGCCCGCCGTCCTGCAAACAGCGGGATTAACTGTTGAGCGATATACGCCCGATTGCAAAACGAAATGGGACGCGTTCGTCCGGACCGCAAAGAACGGGACATTTTTGTTCGAGCGGGATTACATGGAATACCATGCAGATCGGTTCGTTGATTATTCCCTCATGGTTTTTCACGGCAAAGAACTAATGGCCCTGCTGCCGGGTAATCTCAACGCCGATGGCACCGTCGTCAGCCACGGAGGATTGACTTATGGCGGGTTGATCTTGTCACGCTCAGTGAGCTTGATGAAAACGCTGGTTTGTTTCCGTGCGAGCCTTTGTCATCTCTTTGAACACGGAATCGCCAAGTTATATTATTCACAGATTCCCAGTTTCTACTGCACGCTCTCCAACGACGACATGGCGTTTATGCTTTTCCTCCTGAAAGCGAGGCTGCGCCAACGCGACGCCAGCGTGGTCATTAACCAGGCGAACCGGCTTCCCTTTCGCAAGGGCCGCAAGAGCGAGATTAGCAAGGCGCGCCGTTTCGGCGTGCGCCTGACGGAGGAGGGCGACTTCTCGCCGTTTTGGGAAAAGGTGTTGATCCCGCGTCTGGCTCGACGTTACGGCGTTTCGCCCGTGCATACCTTGGAGGAGATGACCTGTCTCGCTTCCAAGTTTCCTGAAAACATAAAGCAGTTCTCGGCTTATTTTGGAGGTCAAATTGTCGCCGGTGCGACCATATACGAAATGCCCGGCGTGGCGCACACTCAATACCTCGGTGTGTCGGCATTAGGAAAAAGAACCGGGGCGCTGGATTACTTGATCAACTGGCTGATTGACGAACGCTACAAGCACAAACAATACTTTGATTTTGGCACCTGCAAAAAAAACGACCGGCGCTCTTTGAATTATGGCCTGCTCAACTGGAAGGAAGGTTTTGGCGGACGTTGTTATTCGCATGACTTTTACGAGATTGCCACCGAGAACTATTTAAGGCTTGAGCACCCATAAAAGACCCGGATAAAGCAGCCAGGCAGGGTATTCGCTGCTCATAAACCGGCGTGTTGCAGCGGTCAAAAGCATATTTAACCATGACCAATAAAACGGTTGAGTCAAAAGTCACACTTTTTGCGCAGGCCGCCAGATCTTAACGTTCGCGCCAGCGGCGTGGCACCAAGCCAGAGCGATGGAGTCAGTGTTTGATCAAGCTGCTTGTAGGATTTAACTTTACGCTTACACCTTTCGCACCTTGTTGGTCGCATTCCGAGCTTTCTATTGATCTGATTTATGCTATAATTTAACATTTGATTGGTTTCATGAAAAATATTGATGAACATGTTTTATCCGTTCGAATTGTCGCGGTTGAAGGCACAAATCATTCTTGCCTTTGTAATGATTGGCGTCTGGGATTTGGTTCAAGGCCAGATCGCAACCAATGACTTTTATGTTGCCCAAGAGGGATCGGCATTTTCGGTGCCAGCACCGGGAGTCCTGGCCAATGACATGGGAAGTAACCTTACGGCGACCTTGGTAAACAGCCCGGCAAACGGCACCCTCGCCTTGAATGCGGACGGCTCGTTTACCTACACGCCAACGAACAACTTCACCGGCATGGACGGCTTCACCTATCAGACGGCCGGCAGTTCGGGTTCAAGCCTGGCGGCCGTTGACATCATGGTCGTGGCACCGGGCGAACTCTTCTACGATAATTTTGCACGGCCGGGCAACAACGGCCCGGTTTTTCCCTGGGTGCCAGTGTCGAACACCAGCGGAGCCTTGCCGGTTCGGGGCACCTGGGGCATCACCAACGGGCTGTTGATCGGCTACAGTCCTGCTAACAGTTACGGATACATCTATTTCAACACCAATTGGACGGACTATTCAGTGCAGGCACAAATCCGGTTTGCCGCCAACAACGCATCGAGCGCCGCCATTTTCGGGCGGTTGAACGCGGCCTCCGGCGCGCAGTATTCCGTGTGGATTTATCCGGAAGAATCTCCCGAAGGCCTCGCGTCGAGGAATGGCACGGCCATTCTCCGGTTCGTCAAGTGTCAGAACTGGTCCACCTACACCGTGGTTGGAAACCCGGCGACACTGCCCGGAGTGGGTGTGAGTTGGCACACCGTGAAATTGACGTTTCAGGGCAGCAAGATCTCTGTGTATTTCGATGGGGTTCTGGCGTTGAGCCTAACGGATGACGGCTCTCTGGATGGCAAACCGGCATATGCCAGCGGCGGGATCGGGCTGAGCATGTGGACGCTGCCCCCGGCGGCGTATGCCTATTCGGTGGACAATGTGGTCGTGAGCACCCCCTCCAACTCGATTGCCAATTACGACACTTACATCGCGACAATCAACACGACGTTATCCGTGGCCGCACCGGGGATTCTGGCCAATGACATGGGAAACGCGCCATTGACTGCCACATGGGTAAGCGACCCAACCCATGGCAGCCTGACACTGACCAATAACGGCGGGTTCAGTTACACGCCAACGAACGGTTTTGAAGGGACGGATAGTTTCACCTATCAATGCAGTGACGGCCAGACCACGCCCCAAGTGGCAACAGTGACCATTACTGTGAACAATTCGGCATTTGCCAACAATAACGCCTACGGCATGTCTACCAACCGAACCCTGAACGTGGGGCCACCCGGAATCCTGGCGAACGCCCAGGGCGGAACCGGGCTCTTGACCGCCATATTGGACAACGGCCCGGCCGATGGCAGCCTGACATTGACCACCAATGGCGGATTCAGTTACACCCCCGTGAGCGGTTTTATGGGGATGGACAGTTTCACCTATCAATGCAGTGACGGCCAGTCCACCTCGCGGGTGGCGACGGCCACCATCAATGTGGTGGCGGCGGAACCGGCACCCGCGATCCTTTCGCTGGGCCTGACGAACAGCACCATCGCCATTACCTGGAGTTCAGTGGCAAATTTGATCTACCAACTTCAGAGCAGTAACGATTTGAACGGCACCAATTGGAGTAATGTGTCACCCAACGTGACGGCCACCGGCCCGGCCACCACTGCAACCAATGCCGTTGGCAATGTGTCGCAACAATTCTATCGGATAAGTCTCCTGACGCCATGAGCAGGCTCAATGTTGTTTCTGTCCCGACGCAAGAGGGTCAGGGTTCCAAGTAACCCGGCGGATCGGCTTCATTCAGCAAGGGCCGAAGAGTGAGCTCAGTAAACCGGGCCGCTGGATTATTTGAAGAGCCGGCCTGTTGACGAACGCTACTGGCACAAACATTATTTTGATTTCGGCGGTTGCAAAAAAGGCGGCCGGCGCTTCTTGAATTTTGGGCTCCTGAACTGGAAGGAAGGTTTTGGCGGCCGTGGTTATTCGCATGACTTTTACTGGATTACCGCCGAGAATTATCTGAATCTTGAGCGCTTGGACGAGACACAAATTATCCATAATCAAATTATGTCCTTAACAGATTGCAAAATGGTCGAGTTGCCAAAGATCGCCGATCCGCGCGGCAACCTTACCTTCATCGAAGCCAACCGGCATATTCCGTTCGCGATAAAACGCGTGTTTTATCTTTACGACGTGCCGGGCGGCGCCGAACGCGCCGGCCACGCGCTTAAAAAATGCCACCAGTTTCTGATCGCCATGTCCGGCAGTTTCGACGTGGTGGTGTATGACGGAAAAGACAAGCAGCGATTTCATCTGAACCGCTCCTATTATGGCTTGCATCTGCCGCCGATGATCTGGCGCGAGATGGACAATTTTTCCTCCGGTTCAGTTTGTCTGGCGCTGGCTTCGGAGTCCTACGACGAAAAAGATTATTACCGCGACTACCGGGAATATCTTCGCGCCATGGGGGAAGCCGCCCAGTGAACGTGCCGTTCCTGGATTTCGTCGGGCCCTACGCGGAACTGCGGCCCGAATTGGATGCCGCCTACGAGCGTTTCATGCTCTCGGCGTGGTATGTTCTGGGCAAGGAACTCGAGGCGTTTGAGCTGGAATATGCCGGCTTTTGCGAGAGCAAATATTGTGTCGGCGTGGCCAATGGACTCGATGCGCTGCATTTGCTCCTGCGCGCTTACGACATCGGCGCAGGCGACGAAGTCATCGTCCCATCGAACACTTACATCGCCACCTGGCTGGCGGTTTCGCAGGTGGGCGCCATGCCCGTGCCGGTGGAGCCGGATGCAAAAACTTTTAACCTTGATCCAAGTCGCCTTGCCGCTGCGCTCACTTCGCGCACCAAGGCGATCATGCCCGTGCATCTTTACGGCCAGCCGGCGGACATGGATCCGATCATGGCTTTCGCACGTCAGCATGGACTCAAGGTCATCGAAGATAATGCGCAGTCGCAAGGTGCGCGATACAAAGGCCGGCGCACCGGCTCGCTCGGCGATGCCGCCGGGCACAGCTTTTATCCCGGCAAAAATCTCGGCGCGTTCGGCGAAGCCGGAGCCATCACGACCGACGATGCCGCGCTGGCCGACCGTGTGCGGATGTTGCGGAACTACGGCTCCAAGAAAAAATATTACAACGATGTCAAAGGCTACAACTCGCGGCTGGACGAACTTCAAGCGGCCTTTCTGCGCGTGAAACTTAAAAAACTCGACGCGTGGAACCAGCGCCGGGCTGCGGTCGCCAAAATTTATTTGGAAAAATTAGCCGGTGTCGAAGGTTTGCAAATCCCTTTTGTGCCGGAGTGGGCCGTGCCGGTCTGGCATTTGTTTGTCGTGCAACATTCGCAGCGCGACCGGTTGCAGGAGCGGCTGACCGCCGCCGGCATCGGCACGATGATCCATTATCCGGTGCCGCCGCATTTGTCCGGCGCGTATGCCGGCGACGGCTGGCCAATCGGTGCGTTCCCGCTGGCGGAAAAACTGGCCGCCACGGTGTTGAGTCTGCCGATGGGACCGCATCTTTCCCGGGAACAAACCGACATTGCGGTGGGCGAAATGCGCCGCATTTTATCGGTCGCCTGAAGGAATGCCGTTGTTCTAATTCGGGTCCGAGCGAAAAAATAAATGAGCGAATCGAGGAAGCATTCCTATGGACAGATATTAAAGTCATCGGTTTTGATTGGCGGCTCCTCGATTTTTAACATCGGCTTCGGCGTGGTGCGGACCAAGGCCATCGCCCTGATTCTGGGACAGTCCGGGGTGGGGCTGTTCGGCATTTACGGATCCATCAATGACTTGACCCGGAGCATTGCGGGAATGGGAGTGAACAGCAGCGGCGTGCGCCAGATTGCTGAAGCCGCCGGAACCGGAGATGTCCAACGCCTTGCACGGACCGCAACTATCTTGCAGCGCGTCGCGTTCTGCTCTGGAACAATTGGAGCCCTGCTGCTGCTTGGCTTGAGCCGACCGATTTCATGGCTGACTTTCAAGGATTATCACCACACGGGTTCGGTGGCTTTGCTGGCCTTGGCGGTTTTTTTCGGGGATATTTCCCAAGGACAGGCGGCTTTGGTGCAGGGGATGCGCCGCATTGCCGACCTGGCGCGGATGAGCGTGTTGGGGGCATTTTATGGCACACTGTTCAGCATCCCCATTGTTTATTTTTTTCATGAAGATGGCGTGGTGCCATCCCTGGTATGCGTGGCGGCAACGGGCATTCTGACCTCATGGTGGTATGCCCGAAAAATCAAGATTGAGCGGGTGGTGCTGACGATGCAGCAGGCCGGGGCGGAGATTTCCGCTTTATTAAAATTGGGAATTGTTTTTATGACCACCGGCATGATGCCGCTGGGGGTGGGTTATTTGGTAAACATAATCATGCTGCGCAAGTTCGATTTGGCGGCGGTGGGCTGTTACCAGGCGGCTTGGATACTAGGCATCCAATACGTTAGTTTTATTACTCAGGCGATGGGTGCGGATTTTTATCCGCGTCTCACTGCGGTCGCCAGCGACCACAAGGAATGCAACCGGCTGGTCAATGAGCAGGTGGAAGTGGGTTTGCTGCTCGCTGCTCCGGGGGTGATTGCCACCCTGACATTTGCCCCGTTGGTGATCTGGCTGTTCTATTCGTCCGCCTTCGCGCCAGCGGTGGAAATCCTCCGTTGGATTTGTCTGGGCATGATCATGCGCGTGGCCAGCTGGCCGATGGCATTCGTCCTGGTGGCAAGGGGTGAACGCAAGCTGTATTTCTGGACCGAACTTTTGAGTAATGGTCTGTTTATATTCCTGGTTTGGGCCGGTCTGACAATTTTCGGATTGAAAGGTTCAGGCATCGCGTTTTTTAGCATGTATGTCGCCTATTGGCTCTGCGTTTATTTGATTATTCGCCGGTTGAGCGGGTTTCGCTGGTCGGCGGCCAACTGCCAGCTCGCGCTGATTTTCCTGCCGGTTGTGACGCTGGTCTTTGTCAGCCGCTATTTTATGTCCAATCCGGTGGCCATTGCCGTTGGCGCGTTGCTGACACTTGCGGTCGGCATTTATTCCTTGAAAATTCTTTGCACGCTGGTTCCGCTGGAGCGATTCCCTGGACCGGTGCGCAAAATGATTTTGATTTTCAAGCTGGCTTCGCTGGATACAAATAACAATCATCCAAATTAGGCAAATCGATATAAACAGAAAGGCATCCATGAAAATAGCAATCATCGGGCTGGGTTACGTCGGGCTTCCCTTGTCGCTGCAATTCGCGCGCTCGGGCGTCACGGTTTTGGGGCTGGACATAGATCCGGCCAAGGTGGAGGCGCTGAACGCCGGGTGCAGTTACATCAAGCATATTTCAGCCGAGGCAATTTCGGCTGCGGTGAAGGCCAAAACCTTTTCTGCCTCCGCTGATTTCAGCCGCATCAAGGAAGTCGAGGCGGTGATCATCTGCGTGCCGACGCCGCTGAACAAAAACCGCGAGCCGGATATTTCCTACATCACCGAGACCGGCAAGGCCATCGCGCCGCATTTGCAAAAAGGAACGCTCGTCGTTCTGGAATCCACAACCTATCCCGGCACGACGGACGAGGATTTGCGCGCGGTTCTAGAAGCTGGATCCAAACTGAAAGCCGGAACGGATTTTCATCTGGCGTTTTCGCCCGAACGCGAAGACCCGGGCAACGCGCAGAGCAAGGTTGAAATTATTCCGAAAGTCATCGGCGGCTACACGCCGGCCTGCCTGGAACGCACGAAGGCGCTTTACGGCCGCGCCATCAAGACGCTGGTGCCGGTTTCCTCCTGCCGTGCCGCCGAGGCGACGAAACTTTTGGAAAATATTTTCCGCAGCGTGAACATCGCGCTCGTCAATGAATTGAAAGTGGTTTATTCCGCGATGGACATCGATGTCTGGGAAGTTGTCAACGCGGCAAAGACGAAGCCGTTCGGTTTCATGGCGTTTTATCCCGGCCCCGGTCTGGGCGGTCATTGTATTCCGATTGATCCGTTTTATCTCACCTGGAAGGCGCGCGAATTCGGACAAAACACCCGCTTCATCGAACTGGCCGGCGAGGTCAACACCGCCATGCCAATGTATGTCGTCAACCGCATGGCGGAGGCGCTCAACGCCAACCGCAAGCCGGTGAATGGCAGCCGCGTGCTCATCGTCGGCCTGGCCTACAAGCCGAACGTGGACGACGAACGCGAATCGCCAAGCTACACGTTGATGGAATTGCTCAAGTCGCGCGGTGCGGAGGTGGCGTATTACGATCCGTATGTGCCGGTCATCCGTCCGACGCGAGAGCACGCGCACTGGACGGGCACGCGTTCAGTGGGCTGGAATCGTGAGACCGTGCAAGGTTTTGACGCAGTGATCATCGCCACCAATCATCAGTCGGTCAGCTACCAGGAACTCGCCGACTGGTCGCCGTGTATCGTGGACACGCGCAACGCCATGGCCGGCGTGGCGACTAGGCCGGGACAAGTCTGGAAAGCTTGAGCCGCACGTTTTGAACTGGAAAATTATGAAAAAAAACTCACGGAGCCGGATTGTGTTTGTCGGCAACAAAAAAAAATCGCGGCGGCTGGCTCAGGTCACGCTGGCCAACGTCTTCGCCCTGTCTTTGTCGGCCGGAGCGCAACAGGTGATTGCGCCGCCGCCGTCCGTTTCCGTGACGCCACCGGCGGTGCTGGAAGCGCCGCCCAGCGAGATGCAGGTATTTTCGGGTGAAAATCCCATTTCCAGTTTTCCGGAGGAGGTTCAGCCGCTGCAACTGGGGCCGGTCACGCTGCGGCCGCATGTGTTTTACCAGTTTCTTTATGGCACCGGCATCCAATCCGCCCCTGGCCAGCAGCATGATTCAATTGTCCAGTCGTTCGCCCCCGGCATGTTGCTGGTGTTGACCCCGCGCTGGACTTTGGATTACACGCCCACCTTTAATTTTTATTCCGACAAAAGTTTTAAGGACAATGTCGGCCAGTCGGTCACTCTGACCGGCGGCGCATCTTATGAAGCATGGAAGTTTGGGCTTTCACAAAATTTCACCTATACATCTTCCCCACAAGCGCAAACCGGCACGCAAACCGGCCAGGATACATATTCGACCACTCTCACGGCGTCCTGTCCGCTCAACAGCAAAATGTCGGTGGATTTGGAACTGGATCAGTTTTTGGATTTCCCCAGCGGCTTTCAAACTTCCAAAACCTGGTCAACTCTCGACTGGTTGAACTACGAGTTCTGGCCACGCTTGACCGCCGGTGTCGGTGCTGGTGTCGGTTATGTGAATGCCACCCCCGACATGGTGTTTGAACAGTTGCAGGGCCGGGTCGGCTGGCGCGCCACGGACAAGATCAGCTTTCAGGTCAACGGCGGCGCAGAATTCACCCAGGTCACCGATGACGGTTCGGATTCCCTGGCCAACCCGATCATGGGAGCCTCGATTCAATACCAGCCTTTTGAACAGACAAAACTTTCCGTGGGCGCAAGCCGGGTGGTGAGTCCATCCTACTATGACAACGAGCTTTCTGTGGTCACCAGTGTGAACGGCAATTTGAGCCAGCGGTTGTTGGGGAAATTATATCTGGAGGTCTCTGCCGGCTATAACTGGAACGATTATACCTCCCTGGCGAGCGGCGTTGCCGCCCAAAGCGCGGCCGATTATTATTCAGTCAACGTCCAGTTGAGCACCGCGTTCTTGAAACGCGGAACCATCGCGGTGTTCTACAATTACAGCGACAACAGCACGGCGCAGGCAAACCTTTCATACACCAGCAACCAGGTTGGCTTCAACGTTGGCTTCCGCTACTGACCGGTTGCCCTGCCGTTTCCGCCGCCGGCATCAGAACCAGTTGAATTTCTCTTGGACGAAAATGATGTCCCCCGGCTTCAAATAAAACGGCGTGCCCGTCTTCCCGTCCATTACGGCCTTCAAGTTCAGAATGTAGTTCTTCGTTCCGCCGGCTTCCTTCCGTATCACCACGACATGCTTCATGTCGGCCACTGTGTAGTTAAACCCGCCCGCTTCCATCACGGCTTCAAGGGCGGTCATTGAATGATCCGTCATGATTTTTCCGGGGCGGAGCACTGCTCCGGTGACGTAAATTGGATAAGCAGCAGCCTGCACTTCCACGGATACCTCCTTGGTCGTCAATTGCGGCGCATATAATTCAATCAGCTTTTGATCAAGCGCGTCGGGTGTTTCCCCGGCCGCCTTGATTTCCCCGACCAGCGGCAGTTGGATGATTCCGTCTTTGCGGACCGTTATCACCGTGTTCAAACTCGGCGACCCCGGGAAAGTGATTTTCAGAACATCGCCCTCGCGCAAGGTGACCACCTGGTTGGTGTCGGCGGCTTCGGCCTGGCTGATGGCCTGGTTGATGGCTTCATTGAGTTGGGGATTCGTCTGGATTGCTTCCACCTGTGAATTGATTGCCGGGTTGGGCGCGGGTGACGGTTTTGCGGGCGCGTCCAGTTGCGCCATTGAGGGGCTTTGGCAGCCCGTGAAGAAGCCCAGCGCAATCACTGCCAGCATGGACATGGCAAGTCTGTGCATCCGGTTTGCCGAATCCGGCATCGCAAAGGTTTTTTTATTCATGACGGCTTCCTTAGGTTTGGTTTGGCGTAGCAGCGAAACAAAGTTTATAGCCTCGCCGGCCCATCCGTCAAAGGATTTGAGGGCTTTAAAGTTTTGTAAACTGATGCGGATTGGTTGCTCCGGTAATCCCGCACCGCTTGATCGCGGAGTTTGCGCTTTGAACTTCCGCCACCGCCGCATATAAATTGCGCGTGCCACAACCGGTCCAGCCCGCCATCAACGCCGCCACGCGCCTGTGCGCGGTCTATGGCTCGCCCATCCGCCATTCCGCCTCGCCGGCGATGCACAACGCCGCCTTCGCCGCGGTTGGTTTGGACTGGCGCTATCTCGCGTTTGAAGTAGATCCAAAAAATCTCCGTGCCGCAATTGAAGGCGCGAAGGTAATGGGTTTTGCCGGAATCAATTTAACCGTGCCGCACAAGCTGCTCGCAGTGGACATGGTGGATGCGCTCGACGTCTCCGCCAAAC
>CAZIFP010000009.1:1957-24380 GCA_964538105.1 uncultured Bifidobacteriaceae bacterium | reverse complement strand
CCGTCGTGTTCGTCAGCGCCGCATTTCCAAACGTGACCGTGCCCGGCCCGGAATACTGTTTCCAATTGATGACCGGCGGCGAATTGCTGAAGGTCACCACGCCTTGCAAGGAAAATGGTTGTCCCATCGGCACTGTCTGGTCGGATCCGGCATTTGCCACCGGTGCGCCGGCGGACCGCGGGCCTTCATTGGTGCCCGTCGTCTGGATGACTTCGAAGTTCGTGATGGCGAGACCACCGGCATTGACGTCGTTGAACGCGTTGGCCGGCCAGCGGTCGTCGGGCGTGATGGAAATGGAAAAGAACGAGCTGCTGTTGTCCGCCACCATCGCGCCGTATTTTTTCAACCCAAGCGCCAGCGCCTTTTCCTCCTTTGTCCAGTTCGCCGGTATCACGAAGTCCGCCTTCAACCGCAGACGCTGGCCCATTGCGGGATAATTTGTCGCCGCCGCCGCGACCGATCCCGCGTCGTGCGTTGCCGGATAAATGTGTTGCTGCCGCGATTTGACAACCACCAGACGGCACGCGTGCTCCACCATGCCGCGCTCGGCCTCGTCATAACGCACCAGCGCCGGAAACATCGGGAACCCCGCCGCATCACCGGAAGTCCAGCCGTCAGGCCGCAGACTGTTCGAGTTCAGGTTGAAAATCGCACCGTTGGCTGCCGACCAGTTCGTGCCGGTGAGCAACGCCATCCAGGTTTCAAAGCTGAATCCGGCGCCCGGCTTCTCCGCGATGGAATGCCGGTCGCTGCCATCGTTGTTGGTCTGCCATTGGTAAAGCGTCTGGTTGCCGGTGCCCGTCGGCCATTCTTCGATGGGCTGGTTCGTCGGTGTCGGATACAGGCCGAACGGATAAGCGCCACCGTTCAAGTCCGACTGGTCCGGATAATCCACGAACAGGTTCGACACCAGCGTCTGATTGTCCGGCACGAGGACAAAATTCATTTCCTGAAACAACTCCAGATACCGGTGCGACGAGCCGACGTTGGTGAAAATCTGCCCAATCATCGCGTCCGAGTTCGCCAGCACCAGCCGGTTGGAGATGCATTCGTTCCAAGGATTCGTCACCGGAAAAATCTGCATTGCCGACACCACCGCGTCGGCGTTTGACGTGTTGAACAGGATGGCATTCGTCACCACCGGCAGCGCGCCGAGGATGCGGCCCTCCTGGTTGATGCGCTCGGCGGGCAGGCGCAGGGCGGACAATAACAAAATCAAACCGGCGATGAACTTGAACATCTTCATGGCCACTCAAGCTAAAGCCATGCCAACGGTAATCAATGGGGGTGAACACCTGAAGGCGGGTGAACCACCAAGTCACAAATACCGGTGGTGCAGGACTTCGTCGAGCCTGAATAAAATGATGGCCGTCCAAGGACTACTGGGCCGGAGTCCAAGTGTCGTCCGGGTCGTAAGTGGTCATATTCCCGGCAATTTTTGTAGTCTTGGAACCAAGGTTCTTTTGATAAACCTTGCCCTGTTGATTGACGATAAAGGTCATCACGCCCGTGTTGTCCCATTCCGCCGGCCAGGCGACCAGGGCAAATCCGGCGATCATCCGGCCGTTGATGAGGTAATCATATTTGCCGCCCGGCGCATGTTTTCCCTGCCGCGTGAGTATTTTGAAAAAGTAACCGTGATAGGGCGCCTGCTTGTCGTTCATCATCTCGGCGGCGCGATGATAACCCTCCACGCGGGCCTGCGCGACGAGCGGCCCCAACGGGCTTAACTCCGCACCAAAATTCGTCGGCCAGAACAGGCCGTCGTGCGTGCCGGGCGTGCTGCGCAGGAATTGTGCATAGGCCAGCACGCCGTCGCCGAGGCGGTCCTGCCCGGAATATTCGCGCTGCGCCTCCACATACGCGTTGCAAACATTGATTGCACCCAGTTCGTCCCTGCCGATCCTGCGGGCCAGAATCTCGTCCCGGCCGGCCACG
The DNA here is from genome assembly GCA_964538105.1 of uncultured Bifidobacteriaceae bacterium. Lineage (GTDB taxonomy): Bacteria > Verrucomicrobiota > Verrucomicrobiia > Limisphaerales > UBA11358 > UBA11358. The sequence continues at coordinate 22,442 of CAZIFP010000009.1, read as the reverse complement.
GTGTCGAAGAACCACTGCCCGTCCTGTTTCACCAGCGGAATCGGAAACGGCCAGCCGTCCGCACCGATTTCCAGCGTGAGGTTTGAATCGGAGTTCGTGACCAGTTGCGTTTTTTCCGTCAGGTGCTGGACGAACAGTTTGAATCCCTCGGTGGCCTGGACCACATCGGGCGAAACCAAGGCTTGACCTTCAGCGCCAAAAATCGAATGCATCGCATTCGTGTCATTGTTTGTGGCCGCGACCACCAATGTGCCAACAGCGGCCTCCGGCGAGGCAAACATCTGTTCATCCGCCGCCGTTACACGGACCGCCAATGTCAGGAGAAACAGACCGGACACCAGCCGCCGCGTCCGGTGCAACCATGGAAATCCGTCAGGTTTCATCAGTGACAATGTTTGGGTGAAATTCATTTGGTCGGAGAGTTCAATATTTCTTTTGGGAGTTTGAACCATGACTGCCGCCACCACCGGAGGACGGTGCCGGCGCAGGTCGTGAAGCCGGGGCCGAATGGGTGGTTGTCTGCATGCTCTGCTGGCCGCGGTTGCTGTAGGTTCTCGTGTCCTGCGAACTCTGGATGCCGATGAACGCGCCGTTCGCTTCCGGCTGGCTGGACGGCGTATAATGTTGAACCGGCACCCGTGCGGGCGGGGTGATGGGCGTCGTATAGTGCATCACCGGCGCTTGCGGATGGGTCGCCGGAGGCGGTGTGTGACCGGCCTCGGAAACCGACCGGCTGACCGTCGCCACCACGGGCGGATGATAGGGAGCGACATAACCCCGGTCGCCATGATTCACCACGCGGGCGTCCGGATGATTCACCGGATGCCAGACCGTGACGTGTCCCATGTCCCGCTGGCGCGGAGGTTCGTGCCACCAGTTGTTCGGACGCGGATGCGCGTGATTCCAGACAATGATGTTGTGATTGTGCCAGTCAAAATCGCAGTTCAGCCATGAGCCAATCGCAAAGCCGATGCCGAAGCTGATGAACGGCGTGCCATACGCGGCTTGATAGCAGGCCTGTGCCGGATCATAAACCGGCACATAAATCATCTGCGGATCCGCCGGCACAATTTCAATGTCGCCGTTGGCGGTGATTACCTGCTGCTGCGGCGTGGATTGCAGATTGCCCAGATTGACCGCCGACTGGCGCAGCCGCTGGATGGAATCAATCACGTCCTGTTGTTGATAGAGAAACGCCTGTCCCAGTTCCGTCGTCCAGTTCAGGTTGTCATCCATCCATTTCAAAACATTCGGATAACGTGCCAGCGCCTGGACGCTGGCGTCCCACGGCTGCTGGTCAATCTGGTTTGGGTCGCCACCGCCGCTGACATAGCGGTCGGCCAGCACGATTTGCGCGGGCAGGGTGGACGCCGGCAGGATTTGCGCAATCAATGGGTCGGGATAAAGCGCAATCGGTCCCAGCAACTGGTCGAGCTGCTGATCGCCCAGCGGTTGATAAGCCGGCATCGGGGGCGGCACGGCTGTTTGTGCCCGCACTGAAAGGAGCGCGCCGTTGAACACACACAGCAAAACTGCGATGTTAAACAGAAACTTCATCCGGGAGTTCGTCATGTTTGATCATGATTGATAAAGAACTGGACGTGATTGTTCAATGAGAGATTTCATCAAATATCAAAAATGATTGCCGGTTTGATTCTGGAATGCCGCTCAACACGTCCGCGATGGAACAACGCCGGATTTCTGCTCCGCAATAAAGACTGATTTTTATCAGTCGTCAATTTTTTAGTGATGCCAGCCGCCGCCATGCCAGCCACCGTATCCTCCGCCGTGCCACCCGCCGTAATAACCTCCATGATAGTAACCGCCTCCGCCCCAGCCCCAGCCGAATGAAAGCGACACTGCCGGGTAAACGCTGTAAGCCGGATAATACGCTGGATAATAATAGGGTTGATAAGGCTGATAATAATATGTCGTCGCCGGTGCGCTTTGAACATACGTCACCGTTGGCGCGGGCGTGGGCGTCGGCAAGGTGGCAACGGCGGGCGCAGCCGCCGGTTGCGGTGCGGGTGTTGCCGGTGCGGGCATGGCCACTCCCGCTTTGGGCTGATTCAACATCGCCGTGATGACGCCGTCGGAAAGCCCCTGTTGTTTGAGATAAATAATCTGGTCCGCATTCAAGCCGTAGCTCGTCCCGGAATTTTTGATGTAGGCGATGATCGTGTCATTGCCGACGTTCGCCTGCGACAGTTGCAGGATTTGCGGCACACCGTAAGCCAGTGGCGGCGTGGCAGCATCCTGCGCCGTCACCGAAATCGCCCCGCAGACCAGAACGCCAACGGCCAGGACCGCCAGCATGTTTTTCAAATTTATTGTTTTCATAGACTCGCCTTTCAATTGAACACCACAACGTCACGCCGGTTGCGTCAGATGTCAATGCCGTCGCTCCCACCCGCGTGCGGGAACTCTGGTTTTGTTTGCGGAAAGGCAAAGCAATCCTGGAAAACGGCAGGGAATCACCCCATGGCGGTCTGGAGGCGGCCATGGAATGGTGCATGAAAAATAATCTTTTCACTGGTTTAGGGAAAGCCGTTGGACGATGGATTGGAAAAATGATTTGCACGCACGGGCCGCCAGCCTGTTGAATTAAAGCCATGACGCGCCGAAATAACATCGCAAGAATATTTTGCCTGATCGGATTGCTGCTGGCCGGTTCACAACTGGCGCGGGCGGATGATGACACCATCACGCTGCCGGATCTGGTGCAGGGCGCCCAGCAGTGGGCGCAGGAAAATCTCAACACCAATTTTCTGAACACGCTGCCCGAGGCGGACGAGCAGACGGTGCGACAGCTTTTTCGGGACGCCCAGCAGCGTTTTCAGGGCGAATATGTGGTGGATGTCGCGAGCCTTCGGCAGACCGCGCTCATCGTCCTACCGTTGCTCGAAAGCCGCGACGCCACCCAGCCCTATGCCGCGTGGCTCCGGGCGCAGATGGATTACCTGGACGTTGCCGACGAAATCCGGCTCTCGCTTCCGCCGCCAACCGTGGCCACCAACCAGCCGCTCCAGCCCGTTCCCAATCCGCCGCCGCAAAAGGAACGCGAGTTGTGGGTGACCAAGGTTGCCGGCGAAGACTGGCCGCCGCGCGCTAAGGAATATCTGCCGGCATTGAAACCGGTTTTCACCGCCCAAAAAATTCCGCCGGAACTGGTCTGGGTGGCGGAGGTGGAATCGTCCTTTGACCGGCGCGCGCTGAGTCCGGCGGGGGCCGCGGGATTGTTTCAATTGATGCCGGACACCGCCAAGCGCTTCGGCCTTTCCCTGTGGCCGCGCGACCAGCGTTATCAGCCGGAACCGAGCGCCACCGCCGCCGCCCAATATCTGAAATATCTCCACGACCGGTTCAAAGACTGGCGGCTCGCCCTGGCCGCCTACAACGCAGGCGAAGGCACCGTCCAAAAACTTCTCGACCGCTACCAGACCAACAACTACGACATCATCGCCCAGCATTTGCCGGCGGAAACCCAGATGTATGTGCCCCGGGTTGAAGCCACACTCCTGCGTCGCGAAGGTGCCACGCTCGAACAACTTCCAGGCTGACGAGACCGGCAAATGAACGGGCCGACGAGTCTGCCCGGCGGAAATGAGTGCCGCCTGATTCTGGATCGAACTGTTTCCCAATCGCCGCACTTTCGTTATTGACAAACATAAGAAATTAATGTTACATGAAACCACGCTGCTAATATCTTTACTGTGGCGGTTTCAAAGACTATCCGTGGTCGCGCTCGATGCCGCCCGGCGACCGCCAAACAAGTTTAGTCTGAAAGGGAATACCATGAAAACCAATGATGACTGTCACACGGTTTGTCTGCAGTTGGCCCGGATGAGCAAGCGGTTGGCGACATTCCTGTTTCTATTTACTCTGCCCGCGTGGGCGGCCGTTCCACTCGTCCAAAATGGCGGATTTGAGACGGGCAATTTTTCGTCTTGGACCCAGTCGGGAAACCTGGGTTCCACTGCCGTCACTACCGGCAGCCAGTATGTCCACTCCGGCACTTACGGCGCTGAATTAGGTCCGGTGGGATCGCTTGGATTTATCACACAGACGCCGCTGGCCACGGTGACCGGGGAATCCTATCTGCTTTCATTTTGGTTGGAGAATTTCGGCACCACCAAAACCAACGAATTCAGCGTGGCCTGGGACGGAACTACCATCTACGATCAAACCAACCTCCCAGCCTTTGGCTGGTCAAACTATGTGTTTGTCGTCACCGCCAACAGCACCAACTCAACTTTGGAGTTCGGCCTCCAAAACGACCCGAGCTTTTTCGGCCTTGACGACATCAATGTCGCTCCGCTCGGCATCGGGCTTACTTTTGACACCCTCCCGGCCACGGTGGTGCCGAACGGCTATGGCGGTCTGAACTGGAATGATTTCAGCGTGCTCGACGGGGTGCATTATGCCAACAATCCCAGTGGCTACGGTTCCGGTGTGGTTTCGACCAACAACGTCGCCTGGAGCACTGGCGAGGCGAGCATCACAAACACCACCCCGTTTAACCTGTTTTCCGCCTACCTGACCGCCGCCTGGAGCGACAACCTCCAGTTGGAAACGAAGGGCTATGCAAACGGCGTTTTGATTTATGACACCACCAATTTCTTGAACGTGACCGGCCCCACGCTCATCAATTTCAACTATCTTGGGGTGACGGAGGTGGATTTCACCACTTCCGGCGGCACACACCACACCGGGTATTATGGCAGCGGCGTCCAGTTCGCCATGGATAATGTGAATGCCGCCACCGGCCCCGGCGTGGAAAGCAATCCGCAGATCGCCGTCCCGCTTCCCGGATCTTTGTCGGGGCAGTCGGCTTATGTGCGGTCAACCATCGGGGAACCGTGGGGATCATCCGATAACGACATGGCGATGAACCGGGTGTTCGGCAGCAACGTCTGGCAGGATCTTCGTTATGAAACCGTCAGTCCCGCCGCGCTGTTCAGTCCGGCCATGCATTTCATCTTCCTGGAAGGCAGTGATGACAACGCGAATGCCCTGAACACCTTTCTGACCGCCAACCTGGCCACCCTGCAAACCTGGGTCAGCAACGGCGGCAGCCTGTTTATCAACGCCGCGCCCAATCAGGGTGCCAATATTAATTTAGGCTTTGGTGTGACCCTCAACTACGGGACTCAGATTTCCACCATAGGGGCGGCGGCCATCCCGGTGAATCCGATCTTCAACGGCCCGTTCACGCCCGTCGGCACCAACTGGACTGGCGATAACTTTTCACACGCCACCGTCTCCGGCGCGGGGCTGGCTCCGCTCATCATCAACATCAACAACGGTTCGATTATTTTGGGTGAAATAAACGCCGGTCTTGGCCACGTCTTGTTTAGTGGCATGACGGTTCCGATCTTCCAGTCGCCCGAACCGCAGGCGGACAACCTGCGCGCCAACATCCTGGCCTATGGCAACGTCAACCCACAGGCCACCTTCGACGACCTGCCGCCAAGCGCCGGATCACCCGTGCCCGGTGGTTACCACGGATTGATCTGGAACAATTTCGACTACCTGAACGGGTTGAATTATTCCGTAAATTCCAACGGCTACGATGCGGGGGTGGTTTCTTCCAGCAACGTCGCGTTCAACGCCTATGGAAATCCGGCCGATGTCACCAGCGCCACCGGTGCCCATTTCAACTTTATCTCCGCCGAGCTGACCTCGGCCTGGAATGACAACCTTCAGGTGGAGGCGCAGGGCTATGTGGATGGCGCATTGACCTACGACCAGACCTACACCCTCAGCGCCACCACGCCCACTCTGATTGTCTTTAACTATCTTGGGGTGACGGAGGTGAATTTCATCAGTTCCGGTGGCACGACGCATGCCGGTTATACCGGAGGTGGCATCAATTTCGCGATGGACAATGTTTCGGTTGGAGCGGTGCAGCCGCCGGTGATTCAATCCATCACGCCTTCGTCCGGCGAGATTGACCTGACTTGGAATGCATTCGTGAATGTGCCCTATCAGGTGCAATACAAAACCAACCTGACTCAAGCTAGCTGGCTCAACCTGGGCAACATCATCACCGGACCGGGTGCCACGGCCACCACATTCGATATCATTGGAACCAATTCGATGCGTTTCTATCGGGTGGGGCTGCTGCCTTGATTCCGCCGGGTTTGGGTTTGTTTGAATGTTGAAAGGCTCAAACTTGATGCTGCCGGCACTTTGTCGGCCGGCAAAATTACTTAAATTATTGGTTTTGCGGCTTTGCAGTGCCGTTTCAGGCACACACCTTCAATCTGCAACCAAGGGTTTTCCTGGTGGTGACAGGGAACTCCCTAGTCGTGTTCCTGCCAGGCAGGACGTAATCTATGATGCGTGCTTGAAGCCAGTCTGATGGGCAAGACGCTTGGTTTGGTTGGGCGGCGGGAGCTTGGCGCAAGCCCGGCCCTGCCGCCTTTTTTTAACCACAGTTCCATAAAATAATTTCTGCTCCGCACGATTGGCCGGTTTTTCCAGGCAGCAACCCGCTGCCCGCCCCATTCGCAATAATGGCGGCATGGGGTATGCTGATAAGCAGGTATGAGCATAACAGCAACAGGTTTTGTCCTGATGGCGGCGGTCTCTGTCCTGTTTATGGGAGCAATTGTGACCGGCCAGTTGAACATCAAGCTGCCGGTGCTGCACCAGACCGGTGACAGCAGCCTGAGTGGACACTCCGTGAAATGGCTTGGCGCCATCGCCCTCACCGCTGCGATTTTGATTTGCCTGATTTGAACGCGACCCGGCATTCCGGTTTGCGAAAGGAATTTTCCCGTCAATTATTTCAAATGTATTGCGGCAAACTCATATTCACCCTGGCGGTGATTTCTCTAGGCAGTCTGCGGGCTTTCGCCGGGCCGGCGCAGCCCGCCAATTCACTGCCGTCAAAGATCATCACCACGGATGGCGTCACCTATGATGCGCCTAAACTCACGCGCGTGGAACCGGACGGGCTGCTGGTTGAATTCCAGCCCGCTGACGGCGGCACCGGTCTGGCGAAACTCAAATTCGCGAAGCTGCCCGCCGCCCTCCAGAAACAATTCGGCTACGACCCCGTCAAGGCCGCCGGCTACGAAGAACAGGAAAAACTCGCCCAGCAGGCGCTCAGGCAAAAACTGCAACAGGACGAGGTTACCAGATCGGCCTCGTTGACCCTGCAAAACGAGCAGACCCGGCCGCCCAACCTGGCGGGAGCGGTCTCGGTGGACAGTTTGGAGCCGACCATCACCTACACCTATTATACTCCCGACCAGAAACCGCCCGAGTTCGGCCCCGGCGTCGCCGACGTGGAAAACCACTACCGCTGTCTGGCCAAATTTGGCGTGCAGGTGGAACCGGGCGCGAGCGGGGAGCCGGTGCATTTTCATATTAACCAGGTGGCCGTCTCGCTGGACATGACCTGCCGCTACATCGAGCCGGTGAACCCGTATGACATCGTCCGGCAGAATGAAGACGGCCGCCGGAAGATTTATGAATATTTCTACAGGCTGGGACCGCAGGTGGCGCAGGCCATCGGAACTTCCTTGATTGGCCGGGAATTCACCGCCCGCGAAGCGACGTTTGAGACCGATAAGAAACACGCCCTGGCCGAAACCGAATGGGAGATCGTCACGGAATACATGCTCCGCATCTCAGCCGCCACCCGCAAGGCCGAACAGGAATACGCCCAGTTGACTGCTCATGGCACCAACAACGTGGACCGGAACCAGGCCGCGCAGGCAGCGTGTGACAAGTTTGCCAAAGACTTTCTGAATCCGGCAACCCCCATCCGCCCCGAACCGCCCCGCTGAACTTGCCGGAAGCGTGGGCCAAACCGCCGGCGCGCATGGAGTGGCGCGCCCTGCCGATGACGAATTCCCCCCACGGCCGAGTCCGTCTCCGCCTGTCATCAGAATTTGCTACAATCTTGGGGTTCATTCCCTTTGAAACCTTGGTTCTTCGGGCGTATAGTCTGGCATGTTTCATTGCAATGTTTGGCGCGGGCCGCGCCGCGCCACCACTGTCGACCTGTTTCACGTTTCGGCAACCATCTTCAGAGAAATCGTCAAACGATTTTCTTGCCTTGAGCCGGTGCTCCTGGCCGCCATCGCACTGGCGACGGCCGCGCCGGCGCGGGCCAACGACGACATGCTGATTTATTCCGGCTACACCAATGTGGTTTATGGCACGTTGAACTACAACAACGGCTGGCAGAACTGGGGCTGGGTGCCGAATTATGTCACGAACAACCCCAGTTACAACGGCACCAACTCCATTGCGTTCGTTGCCAGCGGCACCTACCAGGCCTTGCACCTGAATCACGACCCGATTGACACCACGGTTTACACCAACCTGACGTTGCGGTTGAACGGCGGCGCCACGGGTGGGCAGCAGATTGGCGTGCAGGCTGAAGCAGGTTCCACCTGGGGGCCGCAGATCCAGGTCACGGCGCCCACCAATACCTGGCAGCAATTCACGTTCTCCCTGGCGTCCCTCGGCGCGGCCGGCATCAGCAATCTGCAGGCGATTGAAATCTGGATTGGCGGCACGCTGCAGCCCGCGTTTTACATCGCCGACATCCGGCTGGTGGCCGCACCTCCGCCCGTAACCGTTCATTTCGGCGTCAATGCTGCGCAAACCGTGCGCACGGTGGACGCCCGGGTGTTCGGCATCAACAATGTGGCCTGGGATGGCTCTGAAGACTCGCCCGGCACCATTGACCAAGTGACCAACATGGGCATTCAGGCCCTGCGCTGGCCCGGCGGTAGTTGGGGAGACGGTTATCATTGGACCAACGAGGAGTGGAGCTACGGCGCGACGAGCGCGCGAACTTGGGGATCCTTTACCACCAACTTCATTCATACGGCCACCAATGCGCATGCCCAAGCCTTCATAATCGCCAACTATGGCAGCAGCACACCCCAGGAAGCCGCTTATGGAGTCGCCATGATGAATATCACCAACCATTGTAATTTTAAATACTGGGAAATCGGCAACGAGGTTGGTGGCGGTTGGGAAGTGGACTGCAACACCAATCCGCCATACCAGGCGCACGATCCTTGGACCTATGCCATGCGCTTCGCGCAATACTATGCCCAAATGAAAGCCGTGGATCCCACCATCAAGATTGGTGCCGTGGCCGACACCACGGAAGACGGCACCGCCAACTACACCAATCATGCCGCCGTGAATCCCGTCACCGGCGTGACCCACTACGGCTGGACTCCGGTGATGTTATACACCATGCGAACCAACAATCCCAATGCAATGCCAGACTTTCTCATTGATCATTCTTACGCGCCGGGCGATGGTGATACCTATGCTCTCCGCTGGTCATGCACGCATTGGCAGACCGATGCGGCAAATTTGCGCATGATGCTCAATGACTATGTTGGATACTATTTGGGTGCCAACGTCGCCTCGAACATCGAACTCAACGTCACCGAGTTTGGCCCGGGAGGTGACAAACAAGCCATTAGCCTGGTGGGCGGGTTGTTCGACGCCGACGCCATCGGCGATGCCATGCAAACCGAATTCAACGGCTTCATTCGATGGGACCTGCACAACGGCCCGTCGGACCTGACAACTGAAGACAACGCCGTGTATGGCTGGCGCATAGACCCCAGCACCGGTTTATACCTCACCGACGGAGGCGTCTGCGCTGACAATAGCGTGCCGCCCAGCTACAACTGTTACCCTGCTTACTATTGCACAAAATTGTTGAGATATTTTGCCCGGGGCGGCGACACCGTGCTTACCGTTACCAACGACTCGGAATGGCTTGGCACCTATGCCGTGCGGCGCGCGAACGGGGTATTGACCATGCTGGTGGTAAACAAGAGTTCCTACGCCAGCCTCAACGCCGCCATCAACCTGACCGATTATGCGCCGGCCACCAACGCCACCGTCTATTCCTACGGCATTCCGCAGGACAACGCCGCCGCCACCGGCATCGGCTCCATGGACGTGGCGCAGACCAGCGCCGCCATACCCGGCACCGCCTTCAATTACACCTTTGCGCCCTATTCCGCCACCGTGCTCAGCCTCACCCCGGTCGCCCCCACCCTCGCGGCCTCGGCGCCGGCATCTTCCGGCCAGTTTGTCTTCCAGCTTCAGGGCGCCTCCGCCGTGCCGTATGTGATTCAAACCGCCACCAACCTGTCCGCCCCGGTTTGGGTGTCCATTGCCACCAACCGCCCGGTCAACGGCGTCCTCACCATCACCAACAGCGCCGCCGCGCCGGTTCAGTTCTACCGCGCCCTTTGGCAGCCGTAGGCCGAGAAAATTTCAAAAAACCAGGCGGCGAAGCAACAAAGCCTTCTTCTGACAATTCCCAAATGGAGGCCGTCCGCAAGGACCTTGGTCCGTTCATTGTCAAATCCGCACTCCGCACTGAAATGTCTTGATCCGACCTGCTGGTTTGCTCAATTGCCACAGCCTGCCTAAAAAATCAAAATGGTGTCCGACCGGAAGGGTCTGGCCGTCCGCAGGGACCGTGCCTCATCACGGCGATTTCAGCCGGAAGAAGTCCTGCCGGTTCGTGAACGGCACGGTGACCTGATACAACTGGTTCGTGACCACGGGCTGGTTCGTCACCACCAGCCAGGTGGTCGAAGCCAGGTTCGTGTTCTGCTGCAGATTGAATCCCGTCGAGTTGTTTGTCAGCCAGGTGAGAAACGCCTGGCTGGCGGATCCGCTGATATTCAAGATGGGCGGCGTGGCGGCCACGGCAAACGGCAACTGATAGATTCCGCCGTAATAACTCGCACCCACGAGCAGATTTCCGCTGCCCGCCCACGCGACGGATTGCCATTGTTGGAACGGCGTCGCGGCCGAGGTCCAGACCGCCCCTGAATTGGTCGAGTAATACAGCAGCCCGTTCGCCGTTGCCGCCGCCAGCCGCGTGCCGTCCGCCGACGATACGACTGTGATCCAATGTTCCGCCGGCGTGTTGTTCGTCACCCAGGTCGTTCCCGAATCGGTGGAGGTATAAATAACCTGCGGCCCGAGAAGAATGGTTTCATAAGGTGCCGCGACCAGTTTGGTTCCATCCGCCGAGCAAGCCACCGCCGACCAATAAATTTGCGGCGCGGAAGTCAGGTTCCAGGTGACGCCGGAATCGGGCGAGGTAAAAATGTAACCGTAAGGCGCGCCGCTGTAGATGTTGTTCCCGTTGACGGCCGCCACGAGCTTGGTTCCATCCGCCGAGGATGCCACCGAAACCCATCCGAGGCTGGGCGCGCCGGTGGATTGATTCCAGTTTCCGCCGGAATTGGTGGAGGTGTAAACCAGGCCCGGACTGTCCACGCCAAAACCATCCGCCATCACCACCAGTTTTGTTCCATCGCTGGAAGCGGCCCCCGCGAACCAGTTCTGATATGGCAGGTCGTTCGTCTGCCACGTCCCGCCCGAATTCGTCGAGACATAAACCCCCGAACTGACGATGGGCGGACCCACCGCCAGCAATGTCTTCCCGTCCGCTGAGCTGGACACCGAATACCATGCCGACGTCGGCCCGGTCGGCGACCAGTTCGCCGTCGAATCAATCGAGCGGTAGAGCGGCCCGTTCGTGCTAAAATTACCCGATCCCGCCACCCACTTCGTGCCGTCGCTCGAAGCCGCCAGCGAATTCCAATAATCCGGGTTCGGCGCGCTCGTCAACTTCCACGGCGTGGCGAAAGCCGTCGTGTAAATCCCGCCGGCCTCGTCCGGCGCCACCAGCTTGCTGCCGTCCGCCGAGGAGGCCAGCGCCACCAAACTGTCCGGCGGCAGCGTGGTCGCGAGGCTCCAGTTCGTCCCGAAGTTGGTGCTCGCATAAAACACCTCGTAAGCTTCGTCATAGGATTCCGGCGTCCCCAGCGCATACATCTTGGAACCATCCACCGAGCAGGCCGCCGACAGCCACATGTTGCTCGTTCCGTTCACCGGCGTCCAGTTCGCCCCAGAATTGCTGGAGATATAAATGTTCACGGGATTGAAAGCGCCGTCATCGCTCGCCAACGCCACGAGCCGGGTGCCGTCCCCGGAAGCCGCCAGCGCCTGCCACGTGTAGGCCGGCGCGTCCGACAGGTTCCACGTCGTGCCCGAATCCGTGGAGTAATAAATCTGGCCGCCCGGATCGCCAAACGGGTCGGCGTCGGAAACGGCCACCAGTTTCGTGCCGTCCGCAGAGGAGGAAACTGCATACCACGAATCGGTCGGCGCGTTCAACAACAGCGTCCACGTCGTGCCTGAATCTGTGGACCGGAAGATCTGCCCCGCATTACCGCCGGTATCCGTGTTCGCCACTGACACCAGCTTGCTGCCGTCCCAGGAACCCGCCGTGGCCTTCAAATAATTCTGCGGGGTGTTGGCCATCAGCCACGAACCGCCGCCGTTCGTCGAGGTGAACATGAACTCCGCTGTCAGCACCAGCTTGCTGCCGTTCGTGGATGAAACCAACTGCCCGTTCCAGTTCGGCAGCGAGTTAGACCACGTCAGCCCCGAATTCGTGGACACAAATATGCCGCTACCGCCCGCCACTAGCTTGATGCCGTCCGCCGAGCTGGCGATGGACGTCCAGCCTGTGAACGGCGCGCCCGTCTGCGTCCAAATCTGCGCGCTGGCGGAGTGGATGAAAAGAAACAGGCTGCCGGCGGCAACCGTGATGAAGGGCAAGGTTTTCATACTAACGGGTTCGGTCAGTGATATTGATACAGCCTCGCGCCAGAAATACTCCACGTCCCGCACTCTGGCAATGGAAAATCTTTGCTCCCCGGCATCATCGCGTGAGGTCCGGCTTTGGCCGTGAAAAATGGCGGCCGTCCGAAAGGACCGTGAACTTGCGGGAGGCGCAGGCCAAACAGCCGGCTCCTTTCTGAAATGTCTTGATCCGGGCACGTCGAAAATCTGCCGGAATTCGCAAATTCCAATTGACACCTGCTGCCGGCTTGTAATAAAACCTGTAATAGGAAGGATAAACCGGGTCATGAAAAACATTTGCCATCTGTTGGGAGTCTTTGTCGCAAGCCTTGTCTGCATCCTGCCGGCGGTTCATTCCCGTGCCGACACCATATACGTGGCCAGCTCATATGACGGCACCATCCGGCAATATGCCACCAACGGCACCAGCTCCGTTTTTGCGAGGGCCTCCTTGGGCAACCCGGAAGGCGAGGCCTTTGATCAGGCGGGGAATCTTTATGTGGCCAATCAGGAATACAACACCATTTCGAAGTTCACCGCCAACGGCGCATCGTCATTCTTCGCCATCGACCCTGGCGACAACTCCATCCTGAACTATCCGACTGGCCTGGCGTTCGACCAGGCGGGCAACCTCTATGTGGCCAATGAAAACAACAACAACATTGAAAAATTCGATACCAATGGTGTTCCGTCGCTCTTTGCCACCGACGATGGCAGCGGCAACATCTTGAGCGGCCCGGAAGGGCTGACCTTTGACACTTCCAGCAACCTCTACGTGGCCAACGACGGCGGCTTTATCTCCAAATTTTCACCGAACGGCACTTTTCTGGTGCAGTTTGGGGACAGCTCCTACCTGAACAGCCCCGTTGGCGTGGCCTTTGACACGGCGGGCAATCTCTATGTGGCCAACAACCTGCCCGCCAGCAACACACCCACCGTCGCGAAATTCGACAAGAACGGCAACGGCTCCGTGTTTGCCAACACCGGCCTGGATTACCCGGAATTTATCGCCTTTGACACCAACAATAATCTTTATGTGGCCAATGAGGGCACCCTAGCCACAGAAGACAACAATAACATTGTGAAATTCGACACCAACGGCAACGGCACTGTCTTCAACCAAAACGGCGGCACCGCGTTCCCGGTTGGCCTCGCGTTTGACTCTTCCGGCAATCTCTACGACGCCGACAACGGCCAGTTCATCCAGAAATTTGACAGCACCGGCAACAGCTCCCGGTTCGCCACCATCTCCATAGATGATCCGCGAGGGATGGGCCTTGACAGCGCGGGCAACCTTTACGTGGCAAACTATGACTCTGGCACCATTGAGAAATTCGATACCAACGGCAACGGCACCGTCTTTGCTTTTGCTGGCGGTTTGCCTTACGGGCTCGTCGTTGACAGCTCCAACTACGTATATATGGCGGCTTCCTACAACAATCAAATCCTGAAGTTTGCCCCCAACGGTTCCAGCACGATCTTCGGCACGGACGATGGCAGCGGCCTCATCTTGAACAACCCGTGGGGCCTTGCCATTGACAATCTCGGCAACATTTACTGCATCAATGGCAATGTCAACACCATGTCAAAATTCACTCCCAACGGCACCGGCTCCGTCTTTGCCAGCACCGCCGATTTCTATACTCACGGCCCGGGTCTGGCCGTTGACAATGCAAACAATGTTTATTGCCTGACCAATTTCACCGAAATCGGGAAATTCTCGCCGGCGGGCGGCGTCCCGTCGCCCTTTGCCAACGATGCCGGCGCAAGCTACTACCAGGCGAATGCCCAAGGCATGGACTTTGACAGCGCGGGCAACCTTTACGTGGCCAACTACTACAACAATACCGTCATGAAATTCGATGCCAGCGGCAACGGCACCGTCTTTGCCAGCGGTTTGGACGCCCCAACCGACGTCGCCGTCCGGCGCACATCTTCCGCCGTTTTCATTCCAACACTGACCATTAAAGAAACCGGCACCAACGCCGTGTTAAGCTGGTCAACGGCGGCAACCGGTTACAACCTTTATACCGCCACCAACCTCGCCAGACCAACCTGGCTTTCCGTGCCCGGCACCCGTGGCACCAACCTCACGAGTTTCCTGATGACCAATCCCGCCGTAGGACCCGCCCGCTTCTTCCGCCTCTCCAATCCGTGACGCCGGCAACATTCCCGCGCAAAAATACCCGGTCGGAACGTGGCGTGACACGGACGTGAGGCAAAGCCATTGACTTTACATGCGTCTCTCATAAACATCGCCCAGCATGATTGCCCACTTGGTTCTCTTTTTCCTCGAGGTTGTCATCCAGACGGTCATTCTGGCCCTGGCGCTGTGGATCATGATCATGATCCAAAAGCTCAACTATCAACTTCTCGGTCTGCTCGGCACGGCGGCGCTGGTCAGCACCATTGACCGGGGTTTGGATTTGTTCCTAAGTCATTACCTTGGCACTTACGAGACGACCTCCGTTTCCACGCCCTTTGTGCTCGCGGTGCTTTATTTCTGCCTCAAAAAGGTCATGCTGGCCGACCGGACGGACATTTATTTCACCGTGGGTGTCGGCTACGCGCTGGTGTTTTGCCTGAACTTGTGGCTGCTGGGCGCGCTGCTTGGCGACCTGCGGCCCTCCGCCCGGTTCTCCGAATCCGCCAACGCGGCCGCGCCGGCAATGGAAACCAATGACGCTCCGTCTGTTGCCAGCGGAACCAACCCGCCCGCCCAGAGCGCGGCCATCCCGGCCATGCCAGATTCGCCTTTCGTCATCAATGGCATTACCCGGAACGGCGCCAACTCCACGGTGACCGTTCAAAACGGAAAGAAGACCCTGACGATATTCCTCGGCGAAGCGGTCACGTTTCAGACAGGCGATGGCCCGGCTTCCGTGCGTTTCAAGGAATTGAACAACGATTCGGTGGTGCTGACCGTCAACGACCGGGACCTGAAACTGCCGATCCACTGACGGTCGTTCTTTTGGCGACCGGCCATCTGCCCAGGGGAACGTGGCGGAACATGGATGTGAGCCTGGCGTAAGCGCGGGCCAAAATGCCGGCTTCATCTAAATGTCTTGATCCGTTCGGCTGATATGCTCCATTGATGGCATGAGCACAGATCAAAATGATGGCCCGCATCCAAGGCTCGGATTTGTCGGCGTCGGGCGCATGGGTGCGAACATGGCGCGCCGCCTCAAGGACTGCGGCTTTCCCATCGCCGCCGTGTTCGATGCGAATGCCACCGCCGCGCAATCGCTCGCGGCGGAACTCGGCTGCATCGCGGCGGACGACCTCAAGACCGTCACCGCGCTGGCAGATGTCATCATTACCGTTGTCAGCGACGACCGCGCCATGAAAAAGATTTTCACCGGCGGCTTGCTGAAGCGCGCGAAGGGAAAACTCTTCATCAACTGCGCCACCGTCACACCTGCCATTCACGTCTGGGTGGAACAGAAATGCGCTGCCAGGGGTGCGCAATCGCTCGAAGCCTGCATGGCCTCCAGCATCACTCAGGCGCGACAGGGCACGCTCTATCTCATGTGCGGCGGCCGGCCGGAGGCGTTCGCGCGCGCCAAACCCGTTTTGGAAAAGCTCGGCGAAAATCCTCGTTATATCGGCGCGGCGGGACAGGCCGCGCAGGTGAAGGCTCTCGTCAACATGGTGATGAACGCCAACACCGCCGCCCTGGCCGAGGGACTGGGGCTGGGTGCCGCGCTGGGTCTGGACCTGGCCATGCTGCGCGAAGTGTTTGCGCAGACCGGCGCGCGTTCCGGCGTGCTCGCGACCGACGGGGAGGACATGCAGAACCGCGACCACGCCTGTTTCTTCTCCGCCGCCCACGCCGCAAAGGATTCCGGCATCGCCCTCAAGCTGGCGAAAGAGCAGTGGTTGAATCTGCCGCTGGCCGCCGCGACCAAAAAGCAATACGAACGCATGGTCAAGGCCGGGCTGGGCGAACTCGACAAATCCGGCATCGCCGAACTGACCTTCAAAGGCCGCAAAGGAAATCCCGCCTGACAAATTCGGCAAATGAATGCTTGATCCGATCGGCTGACCTATCAATTGCCCCGGCGTGCCGAAAAGGAAAACTGCCGGCCATCCGCAAAAACCAAGGGGAACCCGCTTTGGCACGCTGGCCTCATTCACCGCTTGCCGGAATGAAGTCTGACCGCAAAAACGATTGGTTCACCATGATTTGGGTATGCGTTTCGGTCATGGTAAAATTTTGAATTGTTGAAATCTTTTCCCGATCCCAGTTAAAATTCCTTGCCATCATTGTCTGCAAAGCATCAGCGCTCGTCACGGTCCGAATCTGGCGAATCAGATGGTCCTGCTTGCCAATCCATAGAGTTCTCGTCCGTCCCTGCAGTTCGTTGGACAGAACATAGCAATCCACGCCTCCCGCAATCTCGTCGGGCAGGCGGTCTTGGGGAGACCAGGCATCGTCAAGCTGGTCTCCCCAGGGGATGTTGAAAAATGTCTTGGGAATTGTCACGGCGGCACCTCCGGAATTTTCCCTGGCCAAAGCCAGGGCAATCTCCCGGCTCCCCTCATCGACGGGTCCCAGCCCGGTATCCAAAAAATTGCCCGCCCCGGCTGACCAGACCGCCTGGGGCTGGGTGGAGTTGGTGTTGTATAACGATTCAACGTTCTGCTGCCAGCCAATCATGTAATAATTTTTCCGGGCCAGCCGGGTCATGAAGCTGGTGTTGATGACGCCGCCGTTCAGGGTCGCCACGACTTGTCCCTCGTCGCTGTAGCTGATGAGGGAGGCATATTTCTCCCGCGTTTTTTCAAGGATCTGAAACGGCGCAAGGTTGTCGCCGGCACCGTTGTTCGTCGGTGCCGCCATCGTTGCCGCATCCGCCGCCGGCTTCATGCCCGCCGGGTTGTTGTCACTGTCGCCGGCGATTCCCGGTTGAAGGGAGAGCAGCGTCAGGGCGCAAACGAAGGTCGCGGATTGAATGATTTTCATATGACTTCCTTTTGGTGCATTGCGTTCCAGTGGCATGGCGGCCGGACTGGCCGGGAACAGGGGATGGAATTATTAGCCTCTCCGAATTGAAAGCGAGACGGCACTGTAATCACTCGTTGGTCAAAGTGCTTCACAGCAGATTCATCTAAACACGGATTGGCCGGGCTGTCAATTTGTGCTTCATCTCCCATTCCACCGGCGGACATTCGTGCCGGCTGGGGCGGGCGGGAATCAAAGATTTAAAATATAAATACCACCAGGCAGACAATCACCGCAATGGTGCCGATGCCCAGCAGGACGCCCTTCAGAGACGGAATTTGCCGCCTCATGGCAGGGGCACCGCAAATGGGGCAATAAAGGTCGCTGTCCACCAGGAAATTTTTACATTTACCACAGCTCATAAAATTAACAACCGGCCGCTGGTTTTCGTTTTGCTCCCAAAGAGCCGGCCTGCGGAATCAAAACAGGCCGGCTCAATGGAACCATTGAACCTGACCCGGCGAGCTTGAATCTCGGGTTGAAAATCTTCAACCAACATTTTGCAACAATCAGGTGACGCGCCGGTTAAACCAAGACCCCGATCGTGGAAATTGATTGCCGCGCATTTTCCCGTCTTGTTTCCCAATGAAGAAAGTTGTCTGCAAAGGCCGCCGGCCACGAGTCTGTCTCATGGCCTGAATCAGGTGCAACCAAGGGTGAGCTTTTAACGGGAAGCGGTTGGCATTTCCGGCGTTTACATCGGAATGTGTTCGCATGACGACAACACAACGGAAAAATCGCATCACCGCATGGCCGCTTTTAAACCAGAAGACTTTGGTTCAGGGCGAAGGATTCAGGGGTTTCGCCTATCGAAACCGCGCGGGAGTTTGGAAGAGCGCCGGCACCGACCGGATATTGCCCGGGGTCATTGAGTTCTCCTGTTGTCCGGAAAATAAAACCGGCTCCGTCTAAATCTGGTTTAGGCTTGATCCGACCGGCTGGTTTGCCGAATTGCTCCGGCCTGCCTAAATCAAAATGGTGCCCGACCGGAAGGTCTGGCCGTCCGCAAGGACCGTGAGCTTGCCGGAAGCGCGGGCCAATACACCGACCGGCAAGAAACGCGAGGCCACGCACGTTGTCTGCTGCGAGACGGAAATTTATCGAATTTCAATTTTAAAAATTGCCCGAAGTTGAATCAAACATAATTCGCAACAAACTCGCGTAAATACTCAATGTCAAAATCTTGTGTGTTCGTTTTGTAGATGTGCATGGCATCAATAAGCTGCAGTTCATGTTCTAATTCGCGAAGTTCAAATGCAAAGGGATCAGGCCTTTGTTGAGCATTCGATGGAAAACCCATTCGGTTCAACATCATTACAATATCTCCATAAATTTCGTTTGGTCTCTCTACCAATAAAATATTAAATCCACGTCCATCAGAACCTTGAACATTTCCCCATCCTTGCACTCGTCTGCCCTTAAATGTCGGAATACAAACTTCGTTGTGTGGACGCATGTATTGCCAATTTGGAGCAATTTCACGTATAAAATCTCTTTCTAAAAGGACTTGAAAAAAGACGTTTATTCCTCTCTGGCTTGGAAAACCAATACTATAATTAAAATGAGTTCCACCCGGTATTTTTTCGTAATTTTCGTGGGCCTTATTTCCTGGATATTGCCGGTTAAATTCTGCGACAAGTTCTATTAGTGGCAAAACAGCTACTTTTTCGACCTGAGAAAGAACAAGTTTACAATGTTGTGCAAAAGCATCTTTTTTTCGACGCTCCTCAGCTTCAGCCGCTTGGGCTGCGGAATCTTGTTGCAGTCTTTTTTGCAGCATCTTCTCCACTATTGTGCCGACCCCACTCGGCGCAACCTCAGGGCTATCAAGCAACGCCTCGATTTCATTCCAAGTTTTGAATCGCTTTGAAGAATCTTTTTCAATCATGCGAATAATAACCTGTGAGAGTTTTGATCCTATTGATGGATTTATTATGTCTGGACGTGAAATTGGCTGAAATAAATGCGCATCCATCCACTTTCGTGGATCAGCAGTCTGAATATCAAATGGATGCCTGAGTGTTGCAAGCTGGTAAAAAACAATTCCCATTGAATAGATATCAAGTTGAACGGTATTTTTCTCAAAACGCCAAGCTTCTGGAGCCATGTATTGAATGCAACCAAATCCTTTGAATGAAGACTTTCTCGTTGCTTCTGTAACAACCTTTGAGAGTCCGAAGTCGCTAATCTTAAAGTTATTTTTACAGATGAGAATGTTGTCGGGTTTAATATCACGATGAACCAGCTTCTCATTGATTACCTTCATTCCTGCGACCAGTTGCTTGAATATTGCGAGCAAATCTGAACCTGAAAATGGCTTTTTGTCGCGAGCCGCCTTTTCAATTTGGTTTTCTAGTGTTCCGCCTTCTGCATATTCCATAAGAATATATGGAGGCAGACCCGAATGCTTCGCCCCATCGTGGAAAAAAATATATTCAATCACGTTTGGATGGCGAATTCCAACAGCAAGATTGCCTTCATTGACAAATGTTTTTAATGCTGTCTCATCTGTGAACGATGTTGGGATGGTCTTCATGGCGAGAATTTGAACCCCTTGACGTTCCTTCACTTTATAAACAGCCCCGAAACTCCCGCTGTTAATATACTCCAAAACTTCGTATTCAGTCCCTTCTAAACCAAAAACTGTGACACCTGGTATGATAATCATACGGAAGATTGTGTTGTGAAGTATTCCGCCGCAAGTGCGAAAATGAAATTCGATTGAACCAAAAAATCATTGATGATCTAATTTCGCAAGATGAATCTTTCCATGTCCGGCATCTTGGCCGCCGCTTATACCGGCGGCGCGCA
>CAZIFP010000009.1:0-1857 GCA_964538105.1 uncultured Bifidobacteriaceae bacterium | reverse complement strand
CATGCGAGACGATAGGCAAGCCGGCGGCGGAGTTCAAGAGCGGCGGATGCCAATCACTTCGTTTCGCATACCGTGGCGCAACCGGTGGATTGATTCCACGGCATCTTGGCCAGCAACATTCCCATGCCGCACCAATCCGTGATGCCGGCAAAAACCAGTCCCGCCCCCACAAACGCCGAGATTCCGATGAAACCCGGATGGATGAGCCAGGCGAGCAGGATGCCAATCAGCACGATGGAACCGGCGGCAATCCGCACCTGACGTTCGAGGCTGATGACTTTGACGCTGCCGCGGTTGACAGGCAGACCGGCATTGCACCAGGCCTGCGTGCCGCCGGCCACCACCACGGCTTGATCGAATCCTTCCCGCGCGAACAGTTCCGCCGCCTTGGTGGCGCGTCCGCCCGAACGGCAGAGAATGTAAACAGGACAATCCTTGGGTAGGCTGCCCGCGGCGTAGAGCGCCTTGGGCTGGAGTTTGTCGAGCGGTTCGTTGCGGGCCTGGGACACATGCACCTCGGCGTATTCCGCCGGTGTGCGGACGTCCAGCACAGGCAGGCCGGGTTGAACGACGAGCAATTTCTGAAGTTCGGCGGGCGCAATGGTTTTCATAAGCAGAGGGAGGCATAACAATTCTGACACATCAGGGAAAGAGGCCTTCTTTTTATTTCGGCGCAACCAGCCGGCCGCTGGCGCCTGCGGTAAAATCACCATCCCGCAACCGGGGGTAAATATTCCATTGACGAAAGGAACTTGTTTTGTAATTTCTCATTGTTCGCACGGCTAAAACTCTAATGTCATGAAAACACAAAATCCATCAAACGAATTCGAGGACGTGATTGATAAGAGTGCGCCAATAAAAATATTGAACCTGCAGGTGGCGGTCACGGAACCTGATCTTAACAAGGCCGTCTGGGAGGCTTTCGACCTGGCCAAAAGCGCGGGCCGGGAACTAGACCTCGATTTCAAAGCCCCATCGGATATCGAAGCGCATCTGGTATTGCCCGGAATGGATCGCTGACGGTTTGCCCCGCAACCAACGTCCACGTTGTTTGCCGCGGCCCCGTAGAGGCGGAATATGTCGCTCCTGACGGAGCTTGAACCTGTTGCAGGGTGGTTTTCTATAAATATGCCGCGCCTAACGGTGCTTCAAACAGGGCCTCTGGCGTCTGCCGTGATTTATGATAAGATTCATGCCATGAACTGGTTTGAAAAAGCGAAAGACAATTTGAAAAAATGGAAGCAGCAGGGCGCAGAGCCAGAGATTTTTTATTCAAACTTCACGCCACGGGCGATACAGGTTTTCGCGCTGGCACGCAAGGAAGCCGAACGGTTGAACCATAATTTCGTCGGCACGGAGCATGTTTTGCTCGGACTCATCAAATTGGGGCAAGGTGTCGCCGTCAGCGTCCTCCAAAAATTGGGAATTGATTACGAAACCGCCCGCAAGAAGGTCGAGCAAATCGTCGGTCGCGGCCCGGAACAAAAGTGGGTGGGCAACATTCCCTACACGCCACGGGTAAAAAAAGTCCTTGCGCTGGCAACGGAAGAAGCCAAAAAGCTGAATCATACTTATGTGGGCACCGAGCATCTGCTGTTGGGGCTGCTGGCGGAAGGTCATGGGGTGGCCGCACGGGTGTTGAAGGATTTTAAAGTGGATTTGGCCGCGTTGCGCCATGAAATTCTCAGGGAACTCAGCCCGAATTTTATCCCACCCCAGGAAGGGGAAACTGGAAAGGGCTAAACACGGCAGACGACACACCCGCGCTTCCCATTGTCCTGCTATAAGACACCGCGCGCACATTTTTGGAAAAAAGGTGTCCCAAAACAGGTCGAAGTTGCGCCGACATCGCCTTTT
>CAZIFP010000008.1:0-24646 GCA_964538105.1 uncultured Bifidobacteriaceae bacterium | reverse complement strand
TTGATGCCGTCCGGCTATTACACCATGACCGTGCCGCCGTTGTTGCGCCAGAACTGGAGCGAACTTTCACCGCTGCGCCGCGCGGAACTGGACACGTTCGCCACCGCCTGCCGCACCAAACCGGAACTGCGTGGCATGGTCCAGACACTATTCGACGTCATGCTGCCGCGCGGAAAAACGGACGGCGGCGAAAACCCGCCTCTCACCGACTTGTTAGAGCAACACGGCTTCGACCGCGTGATGCACGAACAAATCCGTGCCGACCTGCAAGGCGGACGCATCGGTCTCGCCCAAAATCGCCTGCCCGCCAATGCCGTGATTGAAGATGTCCGCTCCGGCGACGTGATGGATTTTGTTTCATCAGGCAGCGATGCTTCAAAATTTCGTGAAGCTGGACTTGCTGCTCTGAAACGCGGTGAAGTGGCGGTTGTCACGCTCGCCGCCGGCGCCGGTTCGCGCTGGACGCAGGGAGCGGGCGTCGTGAAGGCGTTGTATCCGTTCTGCAAACTCGGCGGACGGCATCGCACCTTTATTGAAACGCACCTCGCCAAGAGCCGCCGCATCAGCCGCGAGACCGGCACTTGGCTGCCGCACATTTTCACCACCAGTTATCTGTCGCACGAGGCGACGCAACAATTTCTCGACCGGCAAAAAGGCTACGGCTACGAAGGACCTTTGTTGCTCTCGCCGGGGAAATCCATCGGCCTGCGGCTCGTGCCGATGGTGCGTGATCTGCGTTTTGCATGGGAGGAATTGCCGCAGCAACTGCTCGACGAGCAGCAGCAGAAAGTCCGCGACAGCCTGCGCGCCGCGCTCATCAACTGGGCGCGCTCGGCCGGCGAAGCCGGCGATTACACCGACAACCTGCCGCTGCAATGCCTGCATCCGGTCGGCCACTGGTATGAAATTCCAAATCTCCTGCGCAACGGCGTGCTCGCCCGGCTGCTGGCCGAGCGCCCGCAGTTGCAACACCTCGTCCTGCACAACATTGACACCGTCGGCATGGACGTGGATCCGGCGCTGCTCGGCGCACATATTCAGAGCGACGCGGGCCTGACCTTTGAAGTCATCACGCGCCGGCTCGAAGATCGCGGCGGCGGCCTCGCGCGTGTGGACGGTCGCGTGCGTCTCGTGGAAGGCCTCGCCTTGCCGCGTGAAGAAGAGGAATTCAAGCTCTCGTTCTACAATTCCAATACCTGTTGGATTCATCTCGACAAAATGCTCGCTGCTTTCGGTCTGACCCGCACCGACCTCGGCGATGCGGATAAGGTCGCAACCGGCATCCGCACGCTCGCAGCGAAGATGCCCACTTACATCACGCTCAAGGAGGTCAAGAAGCGCTGGGGCCAGGGCCAGGAGGATGTATTTCCGGTCTGCCAGTTTGAAAAACTCTGGGTGGACATGAGCGGCCTCGCGGATTTGGAAACGCGCTTTGTCGCCGTTCCCCGGTTGCGCGGCCAGCAACTCAAGGATCAGGCCCAGCTCGATGGCTGGCTGCGCGACGGCTCGGCAAAATATGTCGAAGGCCTTTGTGAATGGTAATAACCGGACGCTGGCTGACAAAATTTAATGGAAAATCCATCCGCTCTTTCCGCCAGCTTGCTCGTGGAACTAAATTCCATCGTGGAGCGATTGAATTTGGCGCAACTGTTTCCCAAACCACAGCCGCTCGAAGTGGAACTCGGCTGCGGCGACGCCTCGTTTCTCGCGGAATATGCCCGGCGAAACCCTGACCAAAATTTCATCGGCGTCGAGCGCCTGCTCGGTCGCATTCAGAAGCTGGACCGCAAAGGCCGCCGTGCCGAGTTGACAAATCTGCGCGGCGTCCGCATCGAGTCGTCATATTTTCTGCAATACCTTTTGCCGCCGCAAGCGGCCTCGGCGCTGCATATTTACTTCCCCGATCCGTGGCCGAAGAAGAAACATCGCCGGCACCGGCTCATCAACGAGGGTTTTCCCGCGCTGGCCCGCGATGCGCTCGTGCCGGGCGGCGTGGTTTATCTGCGAACGGACGACACGGATTATTTTCAGCAAATGACCGATGTGTTTGCCGCGAGCAACGATTATCAGAAAATCGAAACACCTGTTGAACTGGCGGAAGTTCTCACGGACTTCGAGCGGGATTTTAATGCGCAGGGAATCCCGACGTTGCGGGCAGCCTATCAGTTAAAGTAGCAGACTCACTTCCGCTGCTACGAAACAACATCACACATCAATCACCGGGCCGTTGCCGTCGTTGTCCGGCTTGTTGGGCGGCGGGCGGCGGTGGACCGTGAATCGCGCATTCGAGCTGCCGGTCAAAATATTCAATGCGCCGGAAATCAGGCTGATGATCAGTGCGCCAAGGATGGCCGCGCCAAACGTGTTCACCTGAAAATATGGCTGCATCAGCCAGCTCACGAAGCACAGCATCAGCGCGTTGATGACGAGCATGAACAGGCCGAGCGTCAAAATCAGCAGCGGCAGCGCAAAGATCACAAGAATCGGGCGGATGAAGGCATTGAGGATGCCCAGCACCAGCGCGGTCAGCACCGGTGCGAGCAGTCCCGGATCTCGAAATTGAATGCCATGGACGACCTTTACTGCAATCAGCACTGCGAGCGTGCTGATGGCCCAGCTCTTGAAAAACTGCACGACTTTTTGGGTTTCGGATGACATGACAAAAATACGCCGTAAAACGGCGCATTTGAACTTGCGCCAGCCAGCCGGGAAAAACAAGAAGTGATTTTTATGGATTCACGGCATCCTCCATTGCAACTTATCGCCATAATGAAATCCTTTTTTCTGCTGGCTGCCCTGGCATTGATGATTCCCGCCATTGCGGTCTTCTCTCAAGGCGTCGTTGCACCGGGCGCAAAACTGGAAAAGCTCGCCGGCGACTTCGCCTTCACCGAGGGCGCGACGTGCGACAAAAATGGCAATGTCTTTTTCGTGGATCAGCCGAACGACCGCATCATGGAATGGGGCGTAGACGGAAAACTTTCGACGTTTATGCAGCCGTCCGGCCACGCGAACGGCATGATGTTCGACGCCAATGGCAATTTGATCGCCTGCGCCGACGAGCACAATCAGCTTTGGTCCATTGCGCCGGACAAAACCGTGACCGTGCTGGTCACAAACTACGACGGCAAATATCTCAACGGCCCGAACGACGTCTGGATTACGCCCGGCGGCGGCATTTACATCACCGACCCGTTTTACCGCCGCCAATGGTGGGACCACACCAAGATGGCGCTCACGAACCAGCCGGTGTTTTATCTCTCGCCCGACCGTCAAAAACTTTTCCCCGTCGCCAACGATTTGAAAAAGCCCAACGGCATCACCGGCACGCCGGACGGCAAAACACTTTTCATCGCCGACATTCAGGGCGACCGCACCTGGCGCTATGATATTTTGCCCGACGGCTCGCTGACCAACAAAACGCTGGCCGTGATGAAAGGTTCGGACGGAATGACGATTGATGAAAATGGTGATTTGGTGATGTGCGCGACCGGACGGACGAACGGCGTCTCCATTTTCAATCCGGCGGGCAAGTTGATTGACCACATTGACGTGCCGGAACCGTGGTCGGCCAACGTCTGTTTCGGCGGCCCGGACCGCAAGACGCTGTTCATCACCGCCAGCGAATCGCTTTATTCGATCCGCATGAACGTCAAGGGCGCCAATCCTGCCAAATGACCTTTGGCGGGTTGTGAATGGTTTGTGAACAACTTTCCAGAGTCGCGCCCTTTCGAGGCACAGCGTATGCGTGTCAGACGGCAATATGTGCGATAATCTGGATTCGGCACCCCACTCAGCCATTGAAGCAACCCTGGACGGATTGCCGGTGGAATTACCCTCCGAACGCAGTTCAGTCAATGCCGTCCGTTCTTTTCTTGAAATACTTGCCTTGGAAAAACAGCGCGTTTTGCATTCCTTAAGCGTGGACGGCGAGCCGCTGAATCTCACATCGCCGGTGGTTCATCGCGGCAACTTTTCCCGCATTGAAGCCGGGACAATCAGTTTGGAGGACACATCTGTCCTGTTATTGGATACGGCATTGCGACAAATCAAACAGGTTCGCGGATGCATTGAGTCGGCTGTCGCGCTTGTGCTCATCAACGATATGCGGACCGCGCGCGAAATCTGGTGGAACCTGGCCGGCCAGCTCAAGGAGCCGGTGCTCACCCTGAGTCTTTTGCCGGATCACCTGTGCGGGCCGGCCAATGGCCGGGCATCGCTGGCACAGCTCCGCAAATGGCAGCTCGAACAAATCGCCGTCATCATCAACATCATTGACCTGGCCTGCTGCACCGGCGACACGATCAAACTTTCCGACGCCCTTGAAACCCGCGTGCTGCCCTGGCTGCAAAAATTAAGCGAACTCACTGCGCTCTGGCGGGAAACCGAGATGGCCGGCTTGCGACTGGGAATCAAACACGGCGCGTTTTGAATTTCATTTCAACTCCCCTTCACGCAACACGCCATCCGGCGAAGTGAATCAAATTATCGAACGTCCGGTTCCGGCACGGATTCTTGTGGGCGATCAGGCCTTTTCCAGTTCAACAACATTGAAATCCAATAGACCGGCGCAAAGAACGAGAACATCCCCAGGCTGATCAGGAAATAACCCACCAGAATCAGCGGCCGGTTGCGGAACTGACCGCTCGTGCCGTTCCGGAACACCTCCCCTTCCGAGAACACCTGCACATAAGGCATCAGATTGTTGTAAGGGCCCACGGCCCGACCGCAATGGCTGCAAAACCACACGCCCGGCGGCTGCGGCGTGGAGCAATGATGGCAGGTCTCCGGCGTGTCCGGGTCCTGCATTTTCTGATCAAACTCGGCGTCCCACGGATCCGGACGGACGGGCGCGTTGCGCACCCAGACAATGACCCGCCAGAAGCCGGCCAGCAGCAAACCGCCGATGGCAATTTGGGCGACAAACAAATCTGGATCGCTGACGGCAAACATAAAGAAGCTTTTTCACTTTCCCACCAACCGCACATACGGTCAAGTCAGTCCACGACGTTCAGCCCGTTGACCGGAGGATGACGTTCGTGGCAAAGAGAATGATCATCACGACGCCGATGGAAAACTTGCCCACGATGCCCAGCAACAACCCGACCACGGCACCGACGCCCGCGTGCGCCGCATTTTTGAATTCCTTGTCGCCCAGCATTTCAAACAGCATCGCGCCTAGAAACGGACCGAGGATGATTCCCGGCAGACTGAAGAAGAGTCCGATGATGCCGCCAATCATCGCGCCGGCCATGCCACGCCACGTCGCGCCGAATTTTTTTGCACCCAGCACGCTGGCCAGAAAATCGAACAAGATGGAAACCAGCGTCATCGCGGTGAGGATGAGCAACACCAGATTGCTCGCGCCGGCCGCGCCGAAATAAAGCCGGTGGGCGACCGCCGCCGCCAGGATCAGCGGCGTGCCGGGTAGCACCGGCACAATGCTGCCGATCAATCCGGCCAGCATCACCAGCAACGCCAGACTCAACCCGATGATTTCCGCCGTGGTCATGAATTTCCGGCAGCATCGCGCGTCGCCCGCGTTTTGTCTAGCGCGGGAAATGGTTTATGGCCATCGGCAATGGGTGACCGTCTCATCCAATCATGTCCATGCACCGCAACTGCCGGTCGCCCCAGCGCGGCTTCATGTTTATAGACCGCGAAGGACTTTTTACACGCGGAAACATCCCGTCAACACACCGTCACCGCCTGTCACGGTTTGTGCAACGGATGTTTACACACCGTCCAATCATTTTCACACACCGAAACTTCACCCGACCGCATGGTCCGAGAGTTGAACCACACCTAAACTTGGTCCGACCTCACGGTCCAACCGTCCGACCTCATCCAAAAATCATCTTTACACACCGAATCATCGTCCGACGGTGAGGTAAAATCATTCCACCACATCGAAAAATCATCGGAAAACGCCGGTTTTTGGCGAAAACACACGAAAAATGGCTAAAACCAGCCATTTTGAGGCCGCGACCGCCCCGGTGGTGCCGTTTTGCATCCCGTGGAAGGGAAAATTTATATTCCAAGCCCGTAGGCTGGCATATTTGTAGAAGTCATTTTTGTTGAAAGTTAAGCCGGACAGGCGTAAAAAGGGACAAGTCACCCAATCGACGCCAAGGCAAATAAAATTCAGAACTATTCATGAAAACATCCATTTTAAATCTGTTTCTCCTGCCTGCGATGATATTTAGCCTGACTTTAATACCGACTGTCAGGGTGACGGCCCAGACCTGCACTGTAATCCACAGCTTTACTAACAACCCGGATGGGGCAAATCCATATGCAAGTTTAATGCAAGCAGAAGACGGAAATTTCTACAGCACGACCGAGGCAGGAGGCGCTTTTGGCAACGGCATCATTTTCGAAATTACCTCCGCAGGTGTTTTGACCACCCTGGCATCATGCAATACCAATGGCGTCCTTCCGGCTGGACCTTTAGGCGCATTGTTACAAGCAGATGATGGCAGTTTCTATGGCGTTGCGCGAAATGGCGGCCCAACCAATCTCACAGGTTATCCGATCGGGCCAGGCGCTGTTTTCAAAGTGACTACCAATGGAACGATTACCACCTTTGGTCAGCTTGGCTATCCCAACGGCAGTCATCCTTATGGTGGTTTGGTCCTGGGTGCGGACGGCAATTACTATGGAACGACAAAAACTGGTGGCACGAGCAGCGACGGGGCAATATACGAGCTTAGCGCCGATGGCACCCTGTCCTCTTTATATACTTCGTTCAACCGCACCAACGGGGCCAATCCTGAAGCCAGTTTGGTTTCTGGCAACGATGGCATTCTCTATGGCGTAACGACAGTGGGCGGCGCGAGTAACGAAGGCACGGCATTCAAAATCACCCTCGGTGGAACGTTTGCCACACTGACCTCATTCAATGGCGCCAATGGATCGAATCCGTATGGCAGCTTGGTGCAAGGGAGCGACGGTAATTTCTACGGCACCACCTATGGGGGTGGAACAAATAATCTTGGGACGATATTTCAATTAACGACTAATGGCGGATTGACCACGCTGATATCGTTTAACGGCAGCAATGGTGCCAATCCTTACGCTGCATTGATTCGAGGCATGGATGGCAATTTCTACGGCACCACCTATGGCGGCGGCACAAGCAACCTGGGCACGGTATTTCAAATAACAACCAATAGCGCATTGACCACGCTCATATCGTTTAACGGCAGCAATGGTGCCAATCCTTATGCTGCATTGATACAAGACTTGGATGGTTATTTCTACGGCACCACCTTGTATGGCGGCGTCAGCAATGCTGGGACGGTAATCCGTCTTTGGTTACTGCCGACGCCGCAAATCAGCATCATTCCTTACGGGGCGGATGTTATTTTGACGTGGCCGACCAATGCCTTCGTATTCAATTTACAATCCGCCACGAATCTTGCTTCACCGGCGGCTTGGAGCACCGTTTCGCCCGGGCCGGTCGTCATCGGAGGGCAGAACGTAATGATTAATCCCATCTCAGGCACACAGCAGTTTTATCGGTTAATGTTAAGCCAGTAAACATGGGCCATCTGATTTTTTGCTCAATACGCTGGGCGGAATTGGCCTTGCTCTTCTAGTTTTCCGAATTATCTCCTCGTCCGCTTCATTTTTTTATAACTCACCGGCTTCGCTTCGGATTTCGTGCCGTTCAGCATGTGTTTGAGTTCCTTGATCTGGTCGCGGAGCAGCGCGGCTTTTTCAAACTTCAAATCCTCGGCGGCCTTGAGCATTTCGGTTTCGAGTTCCTGGATGGTCGAGGTGATGTCAATGTCCGTGCTGCCTTCGCGCAGGACGGCGTCGGCCTCCTGGCGGTCGGATTCGTAAGTCGCCAGACTTTCCTCGACGGCGCGCACGACGCTGCGTGGCGTGATGTTGTGCTCGGTATTGTAGGCAATCTGGCGCTGACGGCGTTTTTCGGTGACGGCCAGAAATTTCTGGATGCTCTGCGTCATCACATCGGCGTAAAGAATCACCTCGCCATTCAGATGGCGCGCGGCGCGGCCGGCGGTCTGGATCAAGCTGGTTTCGCTGCGCAGAAAACCTTCCTTGTCCGCGTCGAGAATCGCGACGAGCGAAACCTCCGGTAAATCCAGCCCTTCGCGCAACAGATTGATGCCGACAAGCACGTCGAACTCGCCCTTGCGTAGCGCGCGCAAAATTTCCACGCGCTCGATGGCGTCAATTTCGCTGTGCAGATAACGGACATTCACACCGATGTCCCGCAGGTAATCCGTCAGTTCCTCCGCCGTGCGTTTGGTCAAAGTCGTCACGAGCGTGCGTTCTTTCTTGTCACCACGACGGCGGACTTCTTCGAGCAGATCGTCAATCTGGCCCTTGAGCGGCTTGACCGTTACCTTCGGATCAATCAGCCCGGTCGGGCGCACGACGAGTTCGGCCACCCTGCCCTGCGACCAGCCGATCTCGCGCGGCGCGGGCGTGGCGCTGACGTAGATCGTCTGGCTCTGCATGGACTGGAATTCCAGAAAATTCATCGGCCGGTTGTCCAGCGCGCTCGGCAGCCGGAAGCCGTGCCCCACCAGAACCGTTTTGCGCGAGCGGTCGCCCTCATACATGCCCCCGATTTGCGGGACAGTGACATGTGATTCATCAATTACGAGCAGGTAATCGCTCGGCAAAAAATCGAAAAGCGTGTTTGGCTGCGATCCGGGCGGCCGACCGGAAATGTGGCGCGAATAATTTTCAATGCCGGAACAGACGCCCATTTCCTCCATCATCTCCAAATCAAACTCGGTGCGCATCTTGATGCGCTGCGCTTCGAGCAGTTTCCGGTCGCGCTCAAATTCCGCGATGCGATTGCCAAGCTCCTCGCGGATGGTCAAAATCGCGCGCTTCATCTTGTCATTCGTCGTGACGAATTGTTTCGCCGGGAAAACAACGACGGCGTCGAGCGTTTCAATTTTATTGCCGGTCAGCGGCTCGAAACGTGTGATGCGCTCGATTTCCTCGCCGAAAAATTCAATCCGCAATCCGTCCTCGCGCCCGGCGGGACGGACTTCCACCGTGTCGCCGCGCACGCGAAAATGGCCGCGCTCGAACGTGATGTCGTTGCGTTCGTATTGCAGATCAATGAGACGCGAAAGAAAAATTTCGCGCGACAAGTGCAGCCCGACGCGGATCGGAATGATCATTTCCTCGTAATCTTCCTTGCTGCCGATGCCGTAAATGCACGAAACACTCGCGACGACAATCACGTCGCGCCGCGAAAACAGCGAGCTCATGGTCGAGAGCCGCAGCCGCTCGATCTCCTCGTTCCGGCTGGAATCCTTTTCGATGAACGTATCCGTGCGCGGAATGTAAGCTTCGGGCTGGTAATAATCGAAGTAGCTGACGAAGTATTCGACGGCGTTGTGCGGGAAAAAACTTTTGAACTCGGCGTAAAGCTGCGCGGCGAGCGTCTTGTTGTGCGAAATGACGAGCGTCGGTCTGTCCACATTCCGGATGACATTTGCGACGGTGAAGGTTTTTCCCGAACCGGTGACGCCAAGCAATGTCTGATGTTTCGCGCCGGACAGAATGCCGGCGGTCAATTTCTCAATCGCCTGCGGCTGGTCGCCGGCGGGCTGGTAATCGGAAACGAGTTCAAACACGGATTGAAAATAGACGGGAATCGGACGCTGTCAAACCCGCGCAAAGTTGGGATTGAAAACGGCTCGATATTTCGCGAACATCAAAACATCCAGACCATGAAAGCACTTTTTGCCTCGGCAATTTTGTCCGCCTCGCTCATTCTTTCCCGCGCTGAAATGAAAACCGCCATTCCACTCTGGCCCGACGGCGCGCCCGGCGCGCTCGGCCAATCCACCAACGACATTCCGACGCTTACGCCGTATCTGCCCGACCCGACGAACGCCACCGGCGCGGCGATGGTAATTTGTCCTGGCGGCGGCTACGCACACCTCGCGCCGCACGAGGGCAACGATTACGCGCTCTGGCTGAACCAGCACGGCGTGACGTGCTTTGTGCTCAAATACCGGCTCGGCTCCAGCGGTTATCATTACCCGGCGGAATTTCAGGACGTGGCGCGCGCGATGCGCTGGGTG
Organism: uncultured Bifidobacteriaceae bacterium; assembly: GCA_964538105.1. Classification (GTDB taxonomy): domain Bacteria; phylum Verrucomicrobiota; class Verrucomicrobiia; order Limisphaerales; family UBA11358; genus UBA11358. The sequence goes on along the minus strand of CAZIFP010000008.1, from coordinate 14,561 downwards.
CGGGCGCACGCAGACGATTATAAAATCAATCCGAAGCGCATCGGCATCATGGGTTCGTCAGCCGGCGGACATCTGGCGGCGACGCTGCTGACGCATTTTGATTCCGGCGACAGGAATTCAGCCGACGCGGTTGAGAAGCAAAGTTCGCGGCCGGACATCGGCATCCTTTGTTACGCGGTCATCACGATGGGCGAATTTGCGCATCAAGGCTCCAAGGAAAATTTACTCGGCAAAAAACCGTCGCCGGAGCTGGTGACGCTGCTTTCGAACGAACTGCAGGTAACGACGAACACGCCGCCGTGCTTCCTCTGGGCGACGTTTGAGGACAAGACCGTGCCGGTGGAAAACACGTTGATGTTCGCCGGGGCGCTGCGGAAAAATCATGTGCCGTTTGACCTGCACATTTACCAAAAAGGCCGGCATGGTCTTGGCCTGGACGACAAACCACCGTTTGCGCACCCGCATCCGTGGGCGGAAGACTGCTTGTTCTGGCTGAAGGTGCAGGGATTTGTGAAGTGATTTTGATTAACCGCCAAGGCGCAAAGAGAATTGTTCTCGACAAAAGTGGCTGGCGCGAAATAGCGTCTGACTTGTGGAAAAAATCAGGCCGCAATGAATGAATCGCAACCACCGGTTTTAGACGAAGTGGCAACACCAAATCGCTTCGTTAGATTTGCGGCACGGTTCAGCATTATCGCTCCATTGATTGTAATTCTAATTTTCGTCTTTTCTGGATTTCTAGCAGTTTCCGGCCATGGAAAAATCACCGGGATTGAAATGATTGTTCTCGGATTGCTTGCAATGTCGGTGATGCTATTCGGTTTTATTTCTAGCATCCTCGCATTAGTCTTAGCTAAACGAAATCAACAAAAAGGGATTTTCGGCAAAGCAATTGTCGGCCTTTGTCTTAATTGCTTACTGTTATTACTACTAATTTTTCCGGCAATTTTACTGCCGCACATGATGGGGAATAAATTTCCCACAACGGCGCAAGGGCGACTTGATAAAGCAACAAAGGAATTGGCGGCAGCCACAACTGATGAAAATAGATTTTACGCATTGGACGGTGCGGCCAAAGAAAGTTTCAATGTGGGCAAAATTGACGATGCCAAAAATTACGCCACGGAATTGCTTGCGCTTGCTCCAAAATTTCAAAGTGATTGGAATTACGGCAACGCCATTCAAGACGGAAATCTTGTGCTTGGTCGTATTGCGGCACATGACGGGAAAATTGAAGAGGCAAAGAATTATTTACTCGATGCCGGCAAAAGTCCGGGTTCTCCGCAGATGGACAGTTTCGGACCAAACATGAGTTTGGCAAAAGATTTACTTGAGAAAGGCGAGCGAGATACGGTTTTGCAATACTTCGAGCTTTGTCGAAAATTTTGGAGAGACGATTATGGTAAATTAGACGAATGGAGTGACGACGTAAAAGCCGGCAAGATTCCTCATTTTGGAGCGAATTTGGTTTATTAATTTGCACTTGCCATTCTCCGCCTTTCCCCTATTCTAATGCTGCCTGAACGCCGCGTGTGCGGATGTTCATTGAGGCTGAGAAAAAGCAGTTAACCAACAACCTAACCTTTAACCTCCGTTGCCGTTTGCAGCGTCTGGTCGTTAGGCAATGGAGTCTTCGAAGTCCCTTTACGGGAAATCCAAGCCTCCTTTAGTTCATCACAGTAAAAGTATGCTCACAATGGAAGAAGCCATGAAGCAGAGCGGCAAGTCGCTCGTGGCTCAAGGCGAAATCGTCAAAGGCACCATCATCGAACTCCGCAAAAGCGAAGTCCTCGTGGACATCGGCTATAAAAGCGAAGGCGTCATCCCCGTCAACGAATTTGTTGACATCAAGGCCGTCAAGGTCGGCGACCAGATTGACGTGCTCATCGAGAAGCTCGAAAACAAGGAAGGCACCGTCGTCCTCTCGCACCAGAAGGCGGAGTTCAAGAAGAACTGGGACAATATTTTGTCCATCTGCAACGAAGGCGGCATCATCAAGGGCAAGGTCACGGAGATCGTCAAGGGCGGCCTGGTCGTCAACGTCGGCGTCGAGGCGTTTCTGCCCGCGTCGCAGATTGACGTCATCACGCCGAAAAACCTGGCGGGCTTCGTCGGCAACACCTACGAGTTCAAGGTCGTCAAGATCAACCAGGAACGGCAGAACATCGTTCTTTCGCGCCGCGAACTGATCGAGTCCGAACGCACCGAGAAGCGCTCGAAGATTTTGGGCGAAATGACGCCGGGCGACATCCGCAAGGGCACGGTCAAGAACATAACCGATTTCGGCGCGTTCATTGACTTGAACGGCATTGACGGCCTGCTCCACATCACCGACATGAGCTGGGGCCGCATCGGCCATCCGTCGGAAATTTTGAAGGTCGGCCAGGAAATTGACGTGGTCGTGCTGGACGTGAACAAGGAAAAGGAACGCGTCAGCCTCGGCCTCAAGCAGAAGCTCGCGAACCCGTGGGACAGCATCGAAACAAAATTCCCCGTCGGCGCGAAGGTCAAGGGCAAGGTCGTCAGCCTCGTGCCTTACGGCGCGTTTGTGCAGCTCGAACCCGGCGTCGAAGGCCTCATCCATGTCACCGAACTTTCCTGGACCAAACGCATCGCCAAACCGAGCGACGTGCTCAAGCAGGATCAGGAAGTCGAAGCCGTTGTTTTGGGAATTAACCGCGAAGAGCAGAAAATTTCCCTTGGCGTCCGCCAGCTCGAATCCAATCCGTGGGATGGCGCGGCGGCGAAATACACCGTCGGCATCAAGGTCAAGGGCCAGGTGCGCAACCTCACCAGCTACGGCGCGTTCGTCGAACTGGAAGAAGGCATTGACGGCATGATCCATGTGTCCGACATGTCGTGGACCCGCAAGATCAATCATCCGAGCGAAGTCATGAAGAAGGGCGACGTCGTCGAGGCCACCGTGCTCGAAGTGGATCGTCCGAACCAGCGCATTGCACTCGGCATGAAACAGCTCGGCGAAGATCCGTGGGCGAACATCGAGAAGCTTTACAAGGTCGGCGACCTCGTCACCGGCAAGGTCACGAAGCTCGCAAGCTTCGGCGCGTTTGTCGGATTGCAGCACGAGATTGACGGCCTCGTCCATATCTCTCAAATCGCCGAGGAGCATGTTGACAAGATCAAGAACGTGCTCAAGGTCGGCCAGGATGTGAATGCCCGCGTCGTCAAGATTGACAAGGGCGAACGCCGCATCGGCCTGTCCATCAAGGCCGCCAGCTACACCGACGAGCAACTCAAGGAAGAGCAGAAGATTCTCGACCAGCTCAAGCCCGGCGAAGACCTCGTGGCGTTGCAGCACGCCTTCGACGCCGCGGACGAAGCGGTGAAAGACTGACGTTGCGAACAAATTAAATCACTCATACCGGCGGACTGGAAACAGTCCGCCGGTTTTTTTATTGGCAGAAGTCACTCCACGTTTTCCTGCCATGCGATATGCCAGTCTGCGCGGTGCGCCGCAGATTCTTTAAGATTGTCTTGCAACTGTCGCGCAAGGTGTCATTTTCAGCATGTTCCTATATGCACGAATCATTGGAAATTATTTGAAACTTAATGTCTTTTCTTTCGTGCGCCAGTGCTGGAGCAATTGGCATGGATGCTGACAGCACGCCCGATGGAATTACTTGCTATGAATACCACACTGAAGCGAACACTTTCAATCAACCTTGCGTCGGTAGTTTTTTTGTCAATCATCAGCGCGAATTCGGACGGTGCTCAAGTGCAGCTCAACATTCAACCCGGTGTCCAGCTGAGCTGGCCGACGCCAAATACAACCAACACCTATCACCTCCAATGGTCGCCCGGTTCCGGGGGCACCTGGAATGATCTCGTCGCAGCGGTCACCGGCAATGGGACGACAAACACCGTATTCGACCCCATTCCAAGTGGTGCTCGACACTATCAGGATATGGAAATCATTCCGGGCACACCTCCATCTACCGCCAGCCCTGCAAACGGAGGATTTGAGACCGGCAATGGAAGCAGCGCAAATAACTGGACGGTGGACACGGCAGCCGGTGGTCCGGTGTATGGGGTTCGCACCAATGACAGTCCCAATAGCGGTTCATTCAACTTTCAGGTTCATCTGGCCAGCACCGGTGCCGGGCCGGTGGTTCAGTTTAACCAGTCTGCCATACCGGTGACGGGAGGGACAATCTACCCGTTCACTTTCTATGCAAAAGCTTTGGCGGGCAGCCAGGGACAGAGCTCACAGTGGCGAATTCTATGGAACGCCGGCGGGGACACGGGTTATCAAACATTTAATCTGACCGCTGGCAGCGCCTATGCCCTGATCACCAACTCCGTTACCGCCCCTGCCTCCGCGACGTCGGCGACCATCTATTTCCACTTTGCGGGCGCGGCAATCCCCAGCCAGACGGCCAATATTGACATTGATGACGTCGTGTTGGGTAATGGCAGTTCCAGCCCCGGCAGCGCCCCGGTTACAAATATTCTACAGGTTGCGACCCTGCCGACCGCACAGATCAGCTGGCTGTCCACTGCCGGCGTTCAGTATTTCCCCGAAACAACCACCGATCTGGCAGCAGTGCCGTGGACCAACAATTTTCCGATGATAACAGGAGATGGCACGACCAAGTCAATCATGTCTCCGATGACGAACCTTGCCATGTTTTTCCATTTGCGCGTTCCACCCGCCGTTGTCCTGCCGCCAACGAATCTGCACCAGTTTCCGTCGGGTTCCACGAATGCCATCGGCCTGGCTTGGACGGCCAGCCTGTCGCCGGGGATAACCAACTATCGTGTGTTCTATTCTGACACCAATGGAACCGCAACCAATTCGACGGACATAGGAAATGCTTCCAGCACCACCATCACTGGCTTAACCTCCGGCGATACCTATGCCGTTTCGATTATAGCGATGTCTCCTACCGGTCAGAGCAGCGCAGCCACCATCCAAGCTCAAGTTTCCACCAACAACAGCGGTGTCGTGTGGTCCGATGAGTTTAATGAAGCTGTGATTGATCCCGGCACATGGACTTATGACGTTGGTGGTGGCGGCTGGGGCAACGGCCAGTTTGAATATGACACTGCCAGCCATCAAAATTCCTACATCACAAACGGGAACCTGGTCATTGAAGCGGATCTTGAGTCTTACATGGGAAACTCCTTCACGTCTGCGCGCATGCTCACCCAAGGACGGTTCGCCTTCAAATACGGGACGCTCGAAGCCCGGATCAAGCTTCCAAACACTGCCAATGGTTTGTGGCCCGCCTTTTGGATGATGGGCAATAATGCGGGCGCCATCGTCTGGCCAAACTGCGGGGAGCTGGACATTACGGAGATGGGTTCCGCCGCCGGGATCGCCAGCAGCACCCAGCAGGAGCTGATTGACAGCGCGATGCACTACGCGGACACGAATGGGAATGCCGTCAATGTTGCGGCCTGGACCAACGCCCCGGTTGACCTGACCCAGGATTACCATCTCTACCAGATGTCATGGACACCGACGAACATTACGTTTTCTCTCGATAACTCTCCTTTTGGCTCTTGGGACATCACCACTATTCCCATGTTTCAGCAGCCGATGTTTCTCATTCTGAATCTTGCCATCGGCGGCTATGATCCTTCTTACACTGGTGTCTATAGTCCCAGTGCCGTCACGGCTCCCTTCCCGGCCAAGATGTATGTTGATTACATCCGGCTAACTGGTAACGGCTATACGCAACTGTATCTTGGCGATAACAACGCGGAAACCGGCAACTTCGGGGTTTATACTGAGACGACGACGGTTAATGATTCGCTGGTTTACGGAACCGGCTTGGAACCGAACTTCGCCTACGGAACCAATGCCGCACTCTACCTCTGGAACAACATGACGGCTTCGACGAACCCGCCGCCGCCTTCCGAGGGATCTCAATGCTGGTCGTTCGATATTGCCGGAGGTAACTGGTTTGGCATGGGAGTCTTCCTGCCGAATTTCCGAAACATGAAGAATTACTCGGACGGAAACCTCCATTTCGACATTCGGACCACCTCCACCGTGGCCATGCAAGTTGGAATCCAGAGTTGCCGGGCTGGTAATTTTTATCTGCCGTTGGGAGACCAGACCTCGGAGTTCGGATTTGCCCGGGATGGCCAATGGCACTCGGTAACCATCCCTTTGAACCGGTTTGCCAACATTGATTTCCGAACCGTCAGTCAATTTTTCATGATTTCAAGTGTTGTCAACCCGGCTTCGGCCCTGAACCTGTCCATTGACAATGTCTGGTGGGAACCCAGCGTGCCCAGGGTGACGCCACAGAATGGCAACTTTGGTGTATATACCGAGACAGCCTCACACCAGAACGCCGGAAGCTTTGCCCTCGGCGTTCAAGGTAATTTTTTCATCTGGAACAACACGATGATGGCCGCCACCCAAAATCCGTATGAGGGAACCCAGGATATCAGTCTTGCATCGGCCGGTCTCGGTTGGACGGGAATGGCCTTTACGCCGAATGTTAAATACAACCTGACAGCCTTCAGCTACCCAGGCTGCAACTTGCAGTTTGCAATGAAGACCACCACCACCACCCCGTTTCTTGTCGGCATGAAGAGCGGTAATATGGATGGGGTTGGGCAGAAGTGGATCACCTTCGGAGGGCCGGGAAGCGATCCCTACGGATTCGTTCGGGACGGTAACTGGCATGTGGTTGACATTCCAATGTCCGATTTTGGCCCGGAAGTTGATCTTAGCGCAGTCAGCCAGTTTTTCGAGATTTTGAGCACCTCTGCGGCTATCTCTAATATCGAGTTGGACGATATCTATTTTACCAACGGCGGGGCAGCTTCACCACCTGACCAATAACTTGGCACCCGATTCGGTTGACTGGCATTCAACTGCCTGGAGGTCCAAAAGGTGTCAAGGTGCCGGTGAAGCTTTAAGTGAAAGTGGTGAAAGCGTCGTGAAAAAATTGTGGCGGGTTAGAACGAATTTTTATTTGAAACATAATAAGACCATCTGTTCCGGGGCTTCTGAAACGGATCTAATCGGGCAAATCCGACAACTGGTCCACTCATCTTCGCGTATTTCATTTTGACACGGGCGACAACAAAATGTCCCCGGCGTCCACCATCGGCGCGCCGGCGGCGGAATGGCTGGTAACATTGTCGCCGGTGTAATTCGTCGAAAAAGATTCATAGCCCGAATGGCTGACCGTGACCGGCACCGACCACCAACCGGGTGAACGGAACAGCGCAAACACGCTTTTGCTTTGGAGAATGAATTTTCCGGCGGCATCCGTCCTCGCACCGATGGGTTGCATCATGACGCCTCCCCCCTTGTCGGGCGAGCCAAACGGCGAGTCGGAGCCGTAGATATTCTGCGCGCCACGCTGCACGCTCGCCCCAGCCAGCGGCTGGTGCGTGTCCGCCGCCAGCACACGGCCCGTCACCTCTGGAGAAACGTAGTGTGTCACGCCGCCCGACTGGCAGCCGGCTAATGAAGCAGCCAGCAGAAACAGCGCAACAGCGGAAAACTTCGGCAAAAATCGTTTCATGCTCCGGGTGATTGCAAGGTTTTGGCAAACCTAGTTTTCGTAAAATTGAACCTTGCCGGTGGACAAATCATACATGCCGCCGACGATGCCAATTTCTCCCTTGTCGAGCATCTCGCGCAGAATCGGGCTGCGCTCGCGAATCTGCTGCATCACCAGCCGCACGTTTGCCTCGGACACCTGGTCAACGAACGCGGAGTTTTTGGATGTGCGCGGCTGAACCTCGGCGGGCACGGCGTCAATCGCGGGTTTGATCTTGGTAAGCAGGCCGGTGAGATTGCCAAGCTGGACATCGTCCACCGCGCCCTTGATCGCGCCGCAGTTGGAATGGCCGATGACTGCGATCAGCTTCGCGCCGGAAACCTTGCAGGCGAATTCCATGCTGCCGAGGATGTCGTCGTCCAGCACGTTGCCGGCGACGCGCGCGCTGAAGATGTCGCCGATGCCCTGGTCCAAAACAATTTCGATGGGCTGGCGCGAATCCAGGCAGCTCAACACCACGGCGAACGGATATTGTCCGGCGGCGGTTGCCTGGACTTGCGACGGGAAATTACGCAGCAGCGGCGTGCCCGCGACAAACCGCGCATTGCCTGCCTTCAATTCCGCCAGCGCCTGTGCGGGCGTCATCGCCGTCTGCGACGCCTTGGTTTGCACCGTGGTTGCCGAGACGACACTGTTTGCCGGCATCACGCCGGCGTGGGGATGTGAACTCTGACAACCCGCCGCGATGATCAGGGTGACGATCAAGCCGGCGACCAATCCGAAACGATGAAATGATGTTTTCATAGATTAAATGATTTCCGACGACAAGCTGACTGTTTTTCCAATTCCACCGCAAGAAAATTGATTGGCATCGTCCGACGCGTTGACGCTCCCGCAGCTTTGTTCCGGCCTCCGGCATGACCATTCATGTGATCAAATCCTGCTTCAAGCGCAGCCACAAAGTTATCGTCACCCTGACCGTGCAGGAAATCCCCGGCGAGAAAATTGCGAGGAAGCTGAACGTGATCGGCGCTCCAAACACGATTTGCATCTTGACCTGAAACAATAAAACCCGTCATCGTTTTGACATGGATGGCGTCACATCAACCCCGGCGGTTTAGAGTTTTTCCCTGTTTATGTCGCAATCGCATAACCGTTATTTGATCATCGTCATCCTCGGCGGGCTTTCCACCATCAGCCCGTTCGCGATTGACATGTATCTGCCGGCGTTTCCGCAGATCGCCACCGCGCTGCACGCCTCCACCGCCCGGATTTCCCTGTCCATTGCCAGTTACTTTGCCGGGCTGGCCGCCGGGCAACTGTTCTACGGTCCCCTGCTCGACCGGTTCGGACGCAAGCTGCCGTTGTATGCCGGACTGGTTCTGTTCATCGCGGCCTCGCTGCTCTGCCTGTGCTCGCGCACCGTGGAATGGCTCATCGCCATGCGCTTCGTGCAGGCGGTGGGCGGCTGCGCCGCACAGGTCGCGGGCATGGCGATGGTCCGGGATTTTTTCCCCGCGAAGGAAACCGCCAAGATCATCTCACTGCTGATTTTAATCCTGAGCGTCTCGCCGCTGCTCGCGCCCAGCGTCGGCGTGTTTGTGTCCGTGCATTTGGGCTGGCAATGGGTGTTCATCGTCCTGGCCGCGTTCGTGGTCCTGATGCTGGCCGTCAGCCACTGGCTTTTGCCGCAAGGCCACCAACCCGACCGCACCGTCTCGCTGCGGCTCCGGCCCATCCTCCACAACTACACCACCGTCCTGAAGGAGCCGCAGTTCACCACCTACGCGCTCGCCGGTGCGTTCGCCTTTTCCGGCCTGCTGGTCTATGTGGCGAGTTCGCCCATCATTTTCATGGAAGTGTTTCACGTCAGCCCGCAGCAGTTCGGCGCCATCTTTGCCGGGCTGTCCGTCGGCTTCATCGGCAGCAACCAGATCAACGTCTTTCTGCTGCGCAAATTTTCCAGCGAACAAATCTTCCGCGCCACGCTGCTGGTGGAATGTCCCGTGGCGCTCCTGTTTCTGTTGGGAACGATGCTCGGCTGGTTCGGCCTGGCCGGCACGCTGGTGCTGTTGTTCATCGCGCTGTCCAGCCTCGGCCTGGCCTTCCCGAACGCGGCGGCGCTGGCGCTGGTGCCGTTCGACCGCAACATCGGCAGCGCCGCCGCCATGCTGGGCTTTTTACAGATCGGCGTGGCCGGCCTCGCGACCGCGAGCATCGGCATCTTTGACTCGCACACCATGCTGCCGGTGACGCTGGTGCTGGCCGCGACGTCGTGGATTGGCTTTGGGATATTGCTCGTCGGCAAACGCCGCATCCACGGCCTGCGCTACGTCGAGGAAAAAAACGCCAATTTGCTGCCGCACTGAATGCCATCGGCGAGGTGGCGACCGTCAAATGGCTTGAACACGGATTGAACGAATATTGACGCGGATTCGAATACGCTGAAGGCGTGAAGGAAATCAGCCCGCAAATCCGCGCGTCCGCCACATTGACGGTGCCGCCGCGTTTCTTCAAGCTCCGGCATGGTCAGGAAAGCTCCCGGTGCAAATTTTCCGGCGGGACAGCCAGCGGCCCGGCTTTCTTCATCATTGAGGGCACAACTGCTTCACGGCATCAACCAATTCTGACCCGTTGTGCTTCCGGACAAATTTGCTGGCACCAAGGGCAAGTAACTTATCCACGCCGGGCTGGTCGTATTCCAGGCCGGAGTAAAGAATGACCGGCACCCCTTTGTGATTGTGCATCATGAAGTTCATCAGCATCAGGCCGCTGTCACCGGCCAGGTTCACGTCTATAACCATGGCATTAAACGACGCCCCTTCCGCCAGCCGCAGGGCTTCATCTGCATTTTTGGCTGTCACCGCCGTGTATCCAGCCTGCCCCAGCAAAAGTTTGATCAAATCGAGGATGGCGACATCGTCATCCACGAATAGAATTTTTTTGCTCATATCTTGATTATTGTCTGATTGCAGTGTCAGGGCAACCACTTTTGATAAGTCTGACAATCCTGCCTGCCGCGTAATTGTTTGCGGCGGTCTGCCGGTTTACGGCGTGATGGCGATCCGGTGGAAACTCTGCGGATCCGAGCCGGGCTGGCCATCGGATCCGCCCGCATGTTTCACAAACTAATAATCGTTTAGTTGTCCGCGCTCATCTTTCCTGCATCAACGACTTTCTTATCCGCCTCCGTCATCTGCGACGGGCCGAGTTTGAAGGTCAGCTTGTCAATCGTGCCGGTGAACTTGAACGGCAACTGGTAGCTGTCGTCCACCGCCGTGCGGGTGTCCATGCCGACATCAAAAGTCTCGTCAATGGACATGAGGATTGGAATCGTGTGCTTGACCGTCTTGCGCGCCAGTTCCTTCCCGTCAACCGAGAGCACGCCGGTGCCGCCCTTGCCCAAACCGGGGCCGTCGTATTTGAAGTCGAACACAATGGTATGCTGGCCCGGCTTGAGCGCCTTGCCAAACAAGTCGTCACCGATCAAGCCACCCGCGCCGCCCTCCCAGCGGAAATGTTCGAGATCGAGCATGTTGTAATCGAAGACCGGCTTGCCTTTGAGCAGGTAGAGGCCATAGCCGCCGAAACGTCCACCCAAGGTAACAATCATGCCTTCCGCCCCGCCTTTGGGAACCGTTATCTCGGCGGTGATGGTGTAGTCCTTGTCCAAAATGCTGGGGGCGTTGCCGACGGGAATGTTGGCGTTCTCACCCGTGTAGGTGAATTCCGTTTTCCCGGCGGTCGCACTCGGTCGCGGCGTCAACAGGCGCGGGAGGATTGAATTATCCAGCGGGAGGACGCTGTATTTTTCCGCCTCCGTCATGAACAACGCCTGCATTTCCTTGAGCTTGTCGGGATTTTGGGCCGAGAGGTCGTTGAATTCGGAATAATCCTCGGCAATGTTGTAAAGCTCCCACTTGTAATCGTTGACGTCGGGCAGCGTGCCCGTTCCCAGTGCCCAGGGCGCGGCGGGTGGCGTCGTGGCGGCAACCCAGCCGTTGTGATAGATGGCGCGGTTGCCGAACATCTCGAAATACTGCGTGTCGCGCTTCGAGGGCGCATTGGCGTTTGCCTTGTCGAAGGTGTAGGCCATGCTGATGCCTTCAATCGGCCTTTGCTTGATGCCGTTGACCATGTCGGGCGCCTTGATGCCGGCGGCTTCCAAGATAGTGGGCACGATGTCAATCATGTGATGGAACTGCGGGCGGAGGCCGCCGACATCCGTGATGTGGCCGGGCCATGATATGACCATGCCCTGCCGTGTGCCGCCGAAATGCGACGCCACCTGCTTGGTCCACTTGAAGGGCGTGTCGAACGCCCATGACCATTGCACCGCCATGTGCGGGTAGGTCTTGTCCGAACCCCAGTCTTCGTAATGCAGCATCTGCAACGCTTCCGGGAGGGTCAGGATACCGTTGTAGGCGGTCATCTGGTTGAACGTGCCCTCCTCGGTGCCTTCGGCGCTCGTGCCGTTGTCGCCGCTGATGTAGATGATGAGTGTGTTGTCGAGCTTGCCTTCGTCCTGAACCTCCTGAATGACGCGGCCAATTTCATGGTCGGTGTAGGCGGCGTAGGCACCAAAGACTTCCGCCTCGCGTGTGTAGAGTTTCTTTTGGATCTCCGAGAGCGAGTCCCAGCGCGGCAGCTTCGCGCCGCCATATGCGTCCTGCCCGTCCGGCCACGGAGTCAGTTGCGTGTCGGGCGGAATCACACCGAGCCGTTTCTGGTTGGCAAAGATCGTGTCGCGCAACTTCTCATAGCCGTCATCGAACAGGTGCATGTCGTGGATTTTGTCAATCCACTCCTTCGTCGGCTGGTGCGGCGAGTGCGTGCCGCCGGGCACATAGTAGAGGAAGAACGGCTTGTCCGGCGCGGCGGCGTTCAGGCCGTGCATATATTTGATGGCCTCGTCCGCCAGATCGGTGGTGAGGTTATAGCCTTTTTTGCCGACCCAGGGAAATATCGGTGTCGTGTTCTGATAAAGATACGGCGTCCACTGATCGGTCTCGCCGCCCATGAAGCCGTAGAAATATTCAAACCCCATGCCCACCGGCCATTGATTAAACGGCCCCGCCTCGCTGTATTGATAAGTGGGGGTATTATGGTTCTTGCCAAACCACGACGTGGCATAACCGTTCTCCTTCAGGATTTCGCCGATGGTGGCGCAGTCCGGCCCGATGACAGAATCATAGCCCGGATAGCCGGTGGACATTTCGCCAATCACACCAAAACCCACCGAATGATGATTGCGGCCGGTGATCAACGCCGCGCGCGTGGGCGAGCAAAGCGCCGTGGAATGAAACTGCGTGTAGCGCAAACCCGCCTGGGCGATGCGATCCATCGTCGGCGTCGGAATGACACCGCCGAACGTGCCAGAAACACCGTAACCCTGGTCATCCGTCATTATGAGCAACACGTTGGGCGCACCCTTGGGCGGCACTACGGGTGGTGGCCAGTAAGGCGTGGAATCCTTGGCGCTCTCCTTGATCACGCCGCCAAATGGCAATGGGGGCGGCGGGAGTTGGTTCCCGTCAATCACCTGTGTTGCGCTGGGCGAACCCGGCACGCCGTTGATCTGCTGGGCCGGTGCGGGCAGCGAGGCGAGCATTGTCGTTACGCCCGTCAAAGCGGTCAGACCGAATTTAAACAGATTGTCACGTTTCATAAATTTAACCTTTTGTGTCGTATGTTTTTGAAACGAGAAGCGGCAAGAACGCAGACGCCCAGAGGATGCCAGGTGGATTCTTTTCTCGTGGCCGCCATTAAAGACATCGGGCAGGAAATTTGTAAAGATTTTATTGCCGGCGATTAAATAAAATTTTAATCCGTCCACGTTCCACGCCAAACTTGCCGCCCGCCACGTTGACGCCGCCCCGCCCTGCCCGCCTGCGGACAACTTAAGATTGACGAATGTGACATTTTGGAGCATTCATTGGTTCTGATGCAGGTTGAAAACCTTAAATTGTTCTGCGATCTCGTCGAAACCCAAAACTTCACCCGCGCGGCCGAAAAGAACGGCATCACGACCTCGGCCGTCACCCAGATGCTCCACGCCCTGGAACGCGACGCCGGCGAAACGCTCGTCCTGCGCAGCGGCCATGAGTTTCAACTGACCCGGGCGGGGGAAATTTTTTACCAATACGCCTCGGAGATTGTCCGGCTCCACGCCGAAGCGGTCCGGCGCGTGCAGGAAGTTGGTGCCACCATCGGCGGCGGCGTCGAACTGGGCGTCTGCCACAGCATCTTCCTGCACCAGTTGCCGCCCTGCCTGAAACAGTTCCAGCGGAATTTTCCCGCCGTTCAAATCAATGTCCGCTACGGCCTCATTGACCGGGTGCATGAGCAGGTGCTGGACAACGACGTGGACCTCGGCCTCGTCTGCTATCCGCGGCGGCTGCCGGGGCTGGCCGTTGACCCGTTCCGGCACGAACGGCTCGTGCTCGTGTGCCATCCGCTGCATCCGCTCGCCAACCGGACCACCGTCACCGTGCCGGACCTGAAAGGCTGCTCGTTCGTGGCGTGGAACGAAATCCGCTGGTCGCCTTTCTTGAAAAACGTGCCCGACTGCCAGCGCCACCTGTTTGAGCCGCACCACGAATGCGACCAGGTGGAGCCGGTCAAGCGGATGGTGGAGATTGACGAGGGCGTCGCCATCCTGCCGGAGGCGCTGGTGCAATCGGAAGTGGCCAGCCGGAGCCTGGCGGCGGTGCCGTTTGCCAATAGCGACCGCACCGAGCCGCTGGCCGTCATTTACCGGGAACAGAAAAAACTGACTCCGGCGATGAACCATTTTATCAACGCCCTGAAACAGCCGGTGCCGGCGGTGAATTGAAACTCCTTCGCCGCTCTGGGGAGAAGGTGGCCGGAAGCCGGATGAGGTGCCGAATTGGTTTGCCACGGATTTTCGCCCAACTCCCATCTGCCAACTCCAATCTCCCAAATTGATTTTGACGCCGCCGGATTTCCGGCGCACACTTCGCCCAATGGCGCAATTTGTGTCACCAATCAGAACTGTAGAGCATTAAGCGTGAGCTTGGTATTGAGCAAAACGTGGTTATCCGGCAA
>CAZIFP010000007.1:0-25238 GCA_964538105.1 uncultured Bifidobacteriaceae bacterium | reverse complement strand
AGCCGCCGCCGCCGGTGGTGGACTGCACGAACGTCATGTAAATCTTGTCCACGTCCGGACGTTCCTCGCGATCCATCTTGATGCTGACGAAATGCTCGTTGAGAAATGCGCCGGTTTTTTCAGCCTCGAAACTTTCACGCTCCATGACGTGACACCAGTGGCACGTCGAGTAGCCGATGCTCAAGAAAATGGGTTTGCCTTCCGCGTGCGCCCTGGCGAAGGCCTCGTCGTTCCAGGCGAACCAGTCCACGGGATTCTGCGCGTGCTGGAGCAGATACGGCGACTTTTCGCGGGCGAGCCGGTTCGTGTGCATGACAAACCAAAAGATATTCGGCGGCGCGGGCGACGGCAATACACAAGCGCAGGTCATTGCGCCGGTCTCACCCGGCCGGCAAACGGCGGATTTAATCTTGAATTCATTTTTGACGGGTTGTGTCCACTAGATTATCGTATTAAATTGAAAATGGTGTTTCATCTGCCAGGCCTCAAGTTGTCATTGCTCGTCGTCGCAATGGGAGCCATGGTTTTGTCCGCCGGGGCGCAGTCATCCGACCGTTCCATCATTTTTTCCACGCCCAAGTCCGACGACACGCCGGCCGCCACTCCGTCGCTGTCGCCGCAGAATTCGCAGTTGCCGGTCCTGCCCGACTCGCTCCAGGCGCCGGATCCGGTATTCCGTTATTCCTCACCCGACGCGCTGCCGGCAGAGCCGCCGGCGAGAACCGCCACGCCGCGTTCGCAGCAGATGGAAAAAATGCTGGAAGACCGCAAGAACTGGACGCTGCTGACGCCAGAGGAAATCATGGGAATAACGCCGGCGGATCAGTTGCTCCAACCACCCGATCGCGATGCACTGGGACGCAAAAAGGACACGACGCCATTGGAACGCCTGCTGGACCGCGAAAGCCAGACGCACGGCGGTTTGACCAACGGCTGGCAAAATGTCCTGGATGACTCGCCCTGGAAAATCTCCCGGAACCGCGACGACGCGAGCCCGTTTGACCCAGGCGATGACAACACGGTGGATGCGGCAAAAAGATTGAGCGAGTATCTCAACAGCCGGCGGATGGGTGAAGGAACCGACAACCGCAACGACAAGGCTTATGGCTGGGATTCGTTCAGTCAGCCTGCGCCGCAAACGACGGCGAAACCGGATCTGGAACAGATGGCGGCGATGGACCGGTTCCGACAGTTGCTCAATCCCACGCAGGCGACGGCCACCGAATCCTCACCGGACAACAAGTATTTTCCGGTTCCCAAAACCGCCCCGGTGTCGGATCCCTTCATTACCCAGCCGGATTATGTGCCGAATCCCGCCGGCTCGTCCTTCACGCCGTTGACCAGCGGCTTCGGCAAGCCGGCCGGCCTGACGCCGCTGCCGGGAATCGTATCACCCGGAATTGCGCCGACACCAGCGCCAGCCTGGGCACCACAACCGGCCCCGTGGCTCATCCAGGGGCCGCAGCCGTTCGTGATGCCGCAGCGGAAATTTTGAAAGTTCAGTGCGCGGACGTGACGACGAGGACTTGCTCCAAGGTTGAGATGCCTTCACGGGCGCGGTCGAGGCCGACCATGCGGAGCGTTTTCATCCCCTGATTGACGGCAACCTTGGCCATCTCACGCGTGCTCGCGCGGGCGATGATGAGCTTGCGGATCTGGTCGTTGATGTTCATGGCTTCGATGATGGCCATGCGTCCGGCGTAGCCGGAATTTTTGCAACGGTCGCAGCCGCGGCCGCGGAACAGTTGTACGCCGCTGAAGGTGGCCGGCTCAATGCCCAGATCATTGAACATCTTGTCGGGATACGTCACCGGCTCCTTGCAATGGGAACAGATGCGGCGCATGAGGCGTTGCGCGCAGGACAAAATCACGGAGGACGAAATCAAAAACGGCGCGATGCCCATGTCGTCCAGACGCGCGATGGCGCCGGGCGCGTCATTGCAGTGCATCGTCGAAAGAACCTGGTGGCCGGTGAGCGCGGCTTCGATGGCGATTTCCGCCGTCTCGGTGTCGCGAATTTCCCCGATCATGATGATGTCCGGGTCTTGCCGCAGAATGGAGCGCAGCGCGTTGGCGAAGGACAGGCCGATGTCCTTTTTCGTGGGCACCTGGTTGATGCCGGGGATTTGAAATTCCACCGGGTCTTCCACCGTGATGATGTTGTAAACCGGACTGTTCAGCTCGTTGAGCGCGGAGTAAAGCGTGGTGGTCTTGCCGGAACCGGTCGGGCCGGTGACAAGGATGAGTCCGTGCGGCGCGTCAATGGCGGCCTTGAAGTTCTTGAACGTCTCGGGATCCAGGCCGAGCTTGTCAACGCTCGCGGTCAAATTAGTCTTGTCAAGCACGCGCAATACGATTTTCTCGCCATGAACGGTTGGCAATATGGAGACGCGCAAATCATAGTCCTTGCCACCGACCTTGACGCGCATCCGGCCGTCCTGCGGCAGGCGGCGTTCGGCGATGTCGAGGCTCGACATGATCTTGAAGCGCGAGGCCAGCGCCAGTTGCATCTGCTTGGGCGGCGGGGTCGCGTCAATGAGCACGCCGTCCACGCGGTATCGCAACCGCATGGTTTTTTCAAACGGCTCCAGATGGATGTCGCTGGCCCGGTCCTTGATGGCCTGCACGATTATCAGGTTGGCCAGTTTGATGACGGGCGCTTCTTCGCCGGATGCGGCGAGCTTGTCAATGCTCACATCCTCCACCGTTTCGCGGATGTTTTCCACGGTGTCGGCGTCGGCCTCGGCCTCCTGCTGTTTTTGCGCATCCTGGATAATGTCTTCCATGGAACCACCCTTGGAAGCATCCAGGGCGGTGAGCTTGTCGGCGATGGCTTTTTCAGCCGCGATGAGCGGTGTGATTTCCAGCTTCGTGATGCGCTTGACGTCGTCGAGCGCGATGACGTTCAGCGGGTCGGCCATCGCGAGGAACAGTCGGTTTTCCAGCCGCGAAATGGGGATGACGCGGTGGGTGTGCATCGTCTCGCGCGGAAACAATTCCACCAGATCCGGCGGGACGTGGGCGCGGGCGAGGTTGATGGGCGTGACGTTCAGCACGCGGCCCATGCAAACGGCCAGGTCTTGTTCGCTGACGTAGGCTTTTTCGACGATGAGCTTGACGAGGCGCGCGCCCTCCTTTTTCTGCTGTTCCAGCAGCTCCACCACCTGGTTCGCGCCCAGCAAACCGTCCTCGACGAGCGCATCGGCGATGCGTTCTCCAAATGATTTTACTTTGGCCATGGCTTCAACGGAATGCTTTGCGGAGGTTCACCATCAGGTCGGCGGGCGGCACCAGATACCACACCAGCCGGTGCGACGTGGTCTCGGACAATTCCTTGACCGCTTGTTGATTGAACGGGTTTGCCGTCGCGACCAGAATCGCCTTGCTCATCCGATCAAATGGCAGCACGCACCAGCGGCGACAAAGCTCCGCCGGAAAACCTCGCGTCAGGTCAATGTCCACGTCATATTTTTCCAGCGGCAGATACGCCATGCGGGATTTTTCCGACAGCAGCTTCAGCGATTTCTCCGACAGCAAAATGCCCTTGTCGTGCAGAACCTGGATGAACGGCTCGACCACGTCCGCCGGAGCCGCCGTCAAATCCGCCACGCGCCAGCACAAATCAAAATCGCCCGCGCTGATCGTTTTGCTGTCCACAAAAATTTTCCGCAGCATTGCGCGCCCGTCGTCAATTTCCCCGGCCACCGCCCGCGATTTTTTAACCGGCGACCGCGTTGCCTCCGGCGCAGCGGTCAATGCCGCCGGCTCCGCCCCCGCCTCCGTCATGCCGCCGGTGTTGCTCGCCTTGCTTTCAATTTCCCGGAGCGCCGCCTGCACCTCCGCGTCATCGGGACAGCGCTGCAAGACCGTCTCAAATTCGAGAATCGCCGAGGACAACTGCCCCGTCTGCATATACGCCTGTGCGATGCGCTTGGACGTGTTGATCACATCCGGCTCGCGGCCCAGCTTGGAATAGGCTTCCTTGAGAATCTCCAACGACTGGCAATCGTTCGGCTGCGATTGCGCAATGACCTCGAACATCTCAATCGTCTGCTGCAATTGAGCTTCTTCACCCGGATTTAACGCAATGGTCGCCATAATTCAAGAATGCCACCGACAAAAGCCAGCAACTTCGCTGCCAAATTAAGACGTCCGCCGCCCCAAAGCAATCCAAAGTAAAGTGCTTTTCCGCTTTGCAGCGCGCCGCTTCATGGTAAAAATTTTCGTGTGGAGCCAACCTGTCCAGCTATGACCCCCGCCACCGGCGAACGCCTCCTGCGTTTCGTCGGCGACAAAATCCATTTCTCCATCCGCGCCGGCAATAAAAGCGGCGGGCAAAAAAACTGGTCGGCCCGGCTGCGCACCAACTTTGGCCGCGCCGCCGCCCGCCGCCGGGAAATCATCTCCGCCCACGCCGGCCGGGCGGTCGTCGCCAATTCCTCTTGGCGCGACGTGCCGATGCCAAAAACCGCCGACGGCTGGCAGATCGAACTGCCGCTCGCCGAAGTCGGCTATTTCCAAGCCAAGGCGTATCTGCTGGACGGAAAAAACTGGCAGCACTGGCCCGACGGCTCGGATGTGGGAATTTCCGTCCATCCCAACTTTGCCCGCACCGCGAATACCATTTACTGCGCCTTCACCCGGCTTTTTGGCGCGACGAAAAATCTGGCTTCCATCGCCGACGAAAAACTGGACGCGCAGCTCAAGTGGCTCGAAGCGCTCGGTTACGCGACGCTGCCGCCGTCGGGAAAATTTCGCGACCTCGCCCGCCAACTGCCTTTCATCGTCAACCAACTCGGTTGTCGCATCATCCATCTGCTGCCGGTGCATCCGACGCCGACCACCTACGCGCGCTTCGGCCGGTTCGGCAGTCCTTATGCCGCGCTGGATCTGACTGCCGTGGATCCCGCGCTCGTCGAGTTTGACAAACGCACCACCGGCATTGACCAGTTTTGCGAGCTGACCTGCGCCGCGCACTCGCTCGGCGCACGCGTCTTCATTGACATCGTCATCAACCACACCGGCTGGGGCTCGACTTTGCAGGAAAACTGCCCGGAATTTTTCCTGAAAAACCCCGGCGGCGAATTCGCCAGCCCCGGCGCGTGGGGAACGGTCTGGGAAGATCTGGTGGAACTCGAGCAACTCGACGTGAAGCTGTGGGATTTGATCGCCGACTCGCTCATCATCTGGTGCCGGCGCGGCGTGGACGGCTTTCGCTGCGATGCCGGCTACAAAATCCCCGCGCCGGCCTGGCAATACATCATCGCCCGCGTGCAGGACGAATTTCCGGAAACCATTTTTCTGCTCGAAGGCCTCGGCGGCTCGTGGGATGCCACGGAACTTTTACTGACCGAAGGCGGCATGCAATGGGCGTATTCAGAATTGTTCCAAAATTATTCCGGCAAGGAAGTCGCCGGCTACCTCGACTACGCCAGCCGCCAGAATGAGCGCGTCGGCAGCTATGTTCATTATAGCGAAACGCACGATAATGAACGCCTTGCCAAAAAAGGCCGCGCATGGTCGCTGTTGCGCAATCGTCTCTGCGCGCTCACCAGTCCGGGTGGCGGCTTCGGTTTCACCTGCGGCGTGGAATGGCTCGCGGCGGAAAAAATAAAAGTCCACGGCAACACCGGCTTGAACTGGGGCGCCGCCGAAAACATCGTCCCCGAACTCGCGCAACTGAACCGGCTCATCTCCGACCATCCGTGCTTTTTTGATGGTGCGAAACTCACGCGCTTGAGCGCACCCGACGCGCCGGTCTATGCGCTGCTCCGCGAATCCGCCGAAGGCGCAGACGCCGTTCTGGTTCTAGTTAACTCCGATGTTGAAAAGGAAAATTCACTCGGGCTTTCTGAACTCAAAACTCAAGGCTCAAAATTCAAAACTGATTTATTGGGCCAGTCCCTGCCGGAAATTTCGGTCGCGAAGGACGAAATCAAATTCACACTCCCGCCCGGCGCGGTCTTCTGCCTCGCGCCGGCCGAAAAGCCCGCCGGCTTGAGCGGCGACGAATATCGCCTGGCCCGCGCCCGGTCCGCCTGGGCATTGGAATCGCTCAACAAAATCATCCCCGCCGAAATAATTGACGGTCTCGACTGGCGCTGGCTTGCCGGACAGGTCGGCCGTTCGCCGAAAAATTTCCTGGCCGCGGCCGGCGAATTTGCCGCCCGCAACGCCAAAACGCCGCTGCCCGATTTGCTCGCGGAAACCGGAGCCGGAAAAGTTTTTCCGCGCGTGGTGGACTGGACCTTGCTCGACGCCCGCCGCATCACACTTGTGCCGCCCGGCCACTGGCTGCTGGTTGAGGATTCCGCGCCGTTCCGCGCAACGCTGGAAATGCGGAACGGACATTCAGGCGCGGTTCACGTTCAATCCGTTCCGGCTGGAAACGTCCACGTCGCGTGCTTCGCGCCGCGCGGGACGGCCGGCGACGCGGCGCTGGCCCTGGAACGCCACGCCACCATTTCGCAACCGGTTCCGGCAACCGTCCGTTTTCTCGCGCCTGAACCCACGCTTCCAACTTCCAGTTCCCAACTTCCCTTTCCCGGCTCTTTGGTTTTGCTGACCAACGGCATTGGCGGCATGGCGCGGTTGTGCGTGGATTTGGGCCGCGTGAATTCCAAATACGACTGCGCGCTCGGCGCGAACCTGAATTCCACCGTGCCGGTGGACCGGCATGTTTTCGCCAAGCGCATCCGGGTCTGGGTCAAAGCCGACGGTTTTCTCTCGCCGCTGGATTTCAAGAACTTGGTGTCGTTCCACGCCGGCCCGCCCGCCGTCTGGAAATTTTTGGCGAACGCCGGCGACGGCCGCACGGTGGAAATCGAGCTGTGCGCCGAAATGGTGGCGGGCGAGAACACGACGGTTTTCCACTTTCGCCGGCCGACGGAAAAACTGGCGCTCGGCAAGCAGCTGCCCGCCGGGGCCGACGTGCGGATCACGGTGCGCGTGGACATCGAGGACCGGAATTTCCACAGCGAGACCAAGCGCAACGGCGGCGCGGACTTTCATTTCTCCTCAAACTGCCGGGAATTTCAAAACTCAAATTTCAAAACTCAAAATTCCGCCGGTTTCGAATTCACACCGGCTCAAGACCGGCAACTGCGCGTGTTTGCCGACGCGGGTGAATATCATCCGCAGCCGGAATGGTGCGAGAACATTCCGCATCCCGTCGAACAGACCCGCGGCCAGACGGGCAGCGGCGACGCCTACAGCCCCGGCTGGTTTGAAATTCCGCTGGCCAAAGGTGCGAAGGCAACGCTCATCCTCACGGCTGAAATGGGTGAAATGAAAAGCGGAAGGCGGAAAGCGAAAAGCGGAAATTCAGCCGCCAGCTTCGAGGCACGGTTCGAACGCGCCGCGAAACAGTTTGTTGTCCGCCGCGACGATGGCAGGACGGTCATCGCCGGCTATCCGTGGTTTTTGGACTGGGGCCGTGACTCGCTGATCTGTGCACGCGGGCTGCTGGCGGCGGGCATGGTTGACGAGGTGAAGCAGCTTCTGCTCACGTTCGCGAAGTTTGAAAAGGACGGCACGCTGCCAAACACGATCCATGGCAACGACGTTTCCAACCGTGACACCAGCGATGCGCCGCTGTGGTTCGCCGTCGTGTGCGAAGATTTTTTTGAAATTCAGAATTCAGAATTCAGAATTCAGAATTTCTTCAACACCCTCGTTGACGAAAATGGTCGCACGCTGCTGCAAGTTTTGACCAGCATCGCGGAAAATTACGCGCGCGGCACGCCCAACGGCATCCACATGGACGCCGATTCCGCGCTGATCTGGAGCCCGAGCCATTTCACCTGGATGGACACAAACTATCCCGCCGGCACGCCGCGCGAAGGTTATCCCGTCGAAATTCAGGTGCTGTGGATCCGGCTGCTGCGGTTGCTGGAAAGAATTTCAACGAAGCCCGAACAAAAAAAGTGGCGCGATCTGGCCGACCACGCGACGGCCTCGTTCGAAAAATTATTCTGGCTCGAAGAAAAAGGCTGGTTCGCCGACGTTTTGCTGGGCGGCCCGCGCGTCATCGCCCGCGACGCGGTGCGCGACGATGCGCTGCGGAACAACTATCTCTTCGCCGTGAGCCTCGGCCTCGTCACCGGCGAACGCGCGCAACGCTGCGTCGAAGCCGCGCAAAGATATCTGGTCGTGCCGGGCGCGCTGCGGTCGCTTGCGCCGCTGCCGGTTTCCGTTCCGCTCGTGATCAGCGGCAACGACGGACGCTGGCTCAACAATCCCGCCGATCCGTATTGGCCGCATTATGAAGGCGACGAGGACACGCGCCGCAAACCTGCCTACCACAACGGCACGGCTTGGACCTGGACGTTCCCGACATTTTGCGAGGCGCTGGCGCTGGCGTGGGATTTTTCACCGGAAGCGGTGGCGGCGGCGAAAAGTTATCTCGGCAGCGCGGAAAAACTGCTGAATGAAGGCTGCCTCGGCCAGTTGCCCGAAATCCTCGATGGCGACACACCGCACACGCAGCGCGGCTGCGACGCGCAGGCGTGGGGCGCGACCGAGGCGCTGCGCGTGTGGAAAATGTTGAATTCGCTTGGTTCGCAGGCAAAATGACCGGATGAATTTCCGCGACAAAATCATTGCGTGGGACAACTTGCCGGTGTGGCGGCAAAAATTCCGCGCCGCCGGCAAAAAACTGGTCGTCACGAACGGCTGCTACGACATATTACATCTCGGCCATGTGACGTATCTGGAGAACGCGCGCAATTTTGGCGACGCACTCTTAATTGGCGTGAACGGTGACGAAGCGACAAGGAAGTTAAAAGGCGCTGGCCGGCCGGTAAATTCCGAGACGGATCGCGCTTCGGTTCTCGCCGCGCTGCAAAACGTGGATGGCGTCTGCATTTTCACGGACACGGCGGCGACGAAATTTCTCGCCGCCGCGCAGCCGGACATTTACGTCAAGGGCGGCGACTACACTTTGGACACGTTGAACCAGGACGAGCGCCGTGCGGTCGAGTCGGCGGGTGGAAAAATTATTCTCGTCCCGTTCGTTCCCGGCAAATCCACGACGGCGTTGCTGGAAAAAATTTCAAAGCTTTAGAACCACGAAACACACGAAATGACACAAAACGAAGGCTCATTTTGTCGGCCGATTTTTTGCAGGAACATTTTGTGTTTCTTTCGTGTGGTTCGTGTATTTCATAGTTAAATGAAAATCCTCGTCATTTCGCTTGCGGGCATCGGCGACACGCTGTTCGCCACGCCGCTCCTCCACGAGCTGCGCGCGAATCTGCCCGACGCGACGGTTGACGTGCTGGTGATGTGGGCCGGCTCCAAAGATTTGCTGGACCATAATCCGCACGTCAACCAGGTGTTCCAAAAAAATCTTATTCAGGCCGGGAAACTGGAGGCGGTCGGATTTCTCCGGTCATTGCGGAAAAATCATTACGACTTTTCAGTCAACACGCACCCGCAAAGCCGCATCCACTATCGTGTCGCGTCATGGCTGGCCGGCGCGCGGACGCGTATCAGCCATGAATATGAATGTTCCGGCGTGCTCGACCGCTGGCTCGTGAACAAAGCCATCCCGCAGGATTATTCGCGGCACGCCGTGGAAAACAACCTGGCGTTGCTGGCGCTGCTGGGCGCAAATCCGAAACTGCCGGCGCATGGTTATGAATTATATTTGACCGATGCGGAACAGGCGTGGGCGGCGGATCTCGTCGCGACACAAAATCTTTCCGGGCGTCCGCTGCTCGGCATCCACGTCGGCTCGGGCGGCACCAAGAATCTCGCGCTGCGCCGCTGGCCGCTGGAAAACTACATTGAGCTGGCGCGGCGGCTCCGTCAAAGCCGGCCGGAACTCGGCATCTTATTTTTTGGCGGGCCTGAAGAATCGGCGGATCACGAAAAAATCCAGGCGCAGGCTGGCGGGCAAAATTTATTTTTCCCGAAAACCCAAAACCTCCGGCAGGCGGCGGCGTTGGTCAGCAAATGCGCGGCTTTTTTGAGCGTGGACACTGCGTTGATGCACGTCGCAGCGACGATGAAAGTGCGCGGGCAGGTTGTTATCGAGACGCCAACGTGGAACAAGCCAATCGAACCTTACGCGAATCCGTTCATGCTCGTGAAAAATCCGGCGGTGGCCGGTCGCGGCCTGAATTTTTACCGTTACGACGGCGGCGGCATCAAAGGCACGCCTGAAGAATTGCGGCGCTGCATGGCGTCGGTGACGGTGGAAGCCGTGCAGGCCGCCGTGGAAAAAACGTTGCCGGAAAAAATCTAGCTGCCGTTGCTGCGGTTTTTCAGCCAGGCGTGGTCAATGGGATTGTAGAACGTGCAGCCGACGCAGGTTTCGGGACGTTTGCCGGAATAAAAACCCTTGATGATGTTCCACGCCTCGTCGCTTTTGGAAATTTCCGCCAGCGATTTTTCCTTCAGGTTGCCGACGACCAGGTCGTCCAAGTCATTGCGCGTGAGCCGGCAGCCGCACAGCCGCACGTTGCCATCGTGGCGGACGGAAAAGCCGAAAAGTCCCGTGCATGGCAAGTCCAGTCGCGGCGGCAGCCGGCGCAATTTCATTGCGCCGCTCATGTCTGACGGCTGGATGGTGCCGCCCCAGTTGTCGAAATCCACCGTGAAGTTGACGCGCACCTTGTCGGAAAGAAACGGCTTGATGTGCTCGACAAAATCCGGTGACCCGATGATCTGGCTGGGCTTCTCCTCGTTGCGGAACCGGATGATGATCAGCGCCGGCTCACCCTTGGCGTGGTTGTATTCCAGCAGATGCCGGATGCCGGACATGGCCTCGTCGTATTTTTTCACGCCGTAAACTTTTTCGTAGGCCGCCTTGCTCGCGCCCTGCGTGCTGATGAAAACGCCGGCGATGCCGAGATCAATCAGCTTTTTGTAGGTGTCGTTGCGGTCGAGCAGAATCGCATTGGTCGTCAGGTGAACCCGTTTGATGTGTGCATGGTTGACGGCATAATCCACCTTGTCCAGCACGCCGGGGTCCACGAGCGGATCGCCGACCACCGGCGTGAGGTCAAGATCTTCACCGCCCGCCGCCGCCCATTCGTCCACGGCCTTTTTGAAGATGTCGAACGGCATGACACCGGTCTGGAGGGTTTTGTTTTCCACGACCTTCGGGTAGGCGCAGAAGGTGCATTTTGCGTTGCAGATGTTCGTCACGCCCGTGATGAGCAGGCCGGAAGCCTCCAGATGCCGGTGCGGCCAGACGGCCTCGGCGGAAACTTTGTGCCGGGCCAGCCACCAGTATCGCCACGCCCGCCAGAAATTCTGGACATGATGCGCGCCCCAATAAACCGCGTCCGCGACCACGCCGTTCGTGTGGACGAAGTGATAGATGCGCCAGCCCAATTTTTGCTTGAGGCTCTTCATGAAATTTGCACTCGGCTTAAGACGATACCTTCTGCCCGCGTGCCCGTCAAACTGTCCCAAACAATGCGAGTTTGCCTTCGCCAATGTCGCCCGCTAAATTCCCATCATGCAGTCCAGCACCGACAATCTGGCGCCGTTGCCGCGCGTGACCTTCATCATCCCCGTCTTGAACGCGGCGGGCATTTTGGAGAACTGCCTGCAATCCATCCGTCGGCAGGATTATTCGCAGGAAAAATTTGAGATAATCGTCGGTGACGCCGGCTCGAAGGACGGCACGCGCGAGCTGGCGAAAAGTTTTGGCGCGCTCGTGGTGGACGACCACGGCCGCAACATCGAGGATGGCAAGCGCGCCGCGCTCGTCCACGCGACCGGCGAATACGTCGTCTTCATTGACGCCGACAACGAAATCACGCATCCCGATTACATCCGCCGCGCTGTTGAAGCTTTGGCGGCGAATCCGACGGCGTTTGGTGTGGAGAGCTATTATCTGCCGTCGCCGCGCATGACTTCGTTTTGTTCTTATCTCACCTGCCTGCTGCACATCAGCGATCCGGTCGCGTGGCTGATGAGCATCAAGCCGGTCTTTATCGGCGCGACCGGCGAAGTTGAGCGCTGGACGTTTCCGAAAAACAGCCTCGCGTATCCCGTCGGCTCGAACGGTTTTGTCTTTCGGAAATCGGAACTGGACTTGGTCAAGGCTGGCGAAAATTATTCCGACACGCACACCTCCGTGAACCTGATCCAGGCCACCCGTAAGCGCGAATGGCTGCGCATCGAGGGGCGCGGCGTGCATCATTATTACGTCGCCACGCTCGGCGAGTTCTTAAAGAAGCGCCGCCGCGCGACGTGTCATTTTCTCGACATGCAAAAGGAGCACGGCTTCTCGTGGACGGAACGCAAGCCGCGCATTCCCGGCTGGCTGGCGTGCCTGCTCTGCGCCACTTTTATTTTTCCAATTCTACAAATGCTCGTCGCGCTGGCCAAATCTCGCGATACGCGCTGGTTCTGGCATCCGTGGGCGAGCTTCGCCTCCGCGCTTGGTGTTCTGTGGGGCTTGCAAACCTACACCTTTGCCGCGAAGGACAAAAAACTGATCCACAGCCTGCAACCGCGCCAGAAACTCGAAGCCAAACCGTGAACGCGCCCGCCGCATCTCCGAAGAGGATTTATTTTTTTGCGAACGGGATTTTTTCCGGCCAGATTTCCGGCGGCGACATCCATTTTTTCCACCTGGCGCAGGCCGCGATGGACGCGGGCTACATCGTCCATTTTTTTGGCGGTCACGCGCTGGAAAAACAACTGCACGCGCGATTTGAAAAATTTGAACTTACGCTGACCGATGGCTCGCCGGCAAAACTGTTTAACGCCAATTCTTTTTTCGGCCAGCTTCGATTGTTGTTTGATTATGGCCGCCGGCTGCTTGGCAGTCTGCGGCAGCTTTCCCAAATCCAGTCGCACGAAACCGCCTATGCCGTGAGCGATTATTGGTTCGACGTATGGCCGCTGCTGCTCTGCCGGTCGAAGAGTAAAATTATGATCTGGCACATGCAGGCACCGTCGCTGGGCCAGATCATTCGTCAAAGCCGGCCGGACGTGGACGCGACACGGGTGGCATCGTTTTACTATTGGTTAAGCCAAAATCTCTCCCTGCGCCTTTTCCGGTTTTGTCGGAACAAGCAAGTTCTGCTGGTTCACCCGAAAATGCGCGACCGGCTTTTGGCGCTTGGCTACCGCCCGGAAGAATTGACGGACATTTCATTTGGCCTGGACACGGAGAAAGCCGCTGACGCTCGAGGGCAAAATAAAATCTATGACGCGGTCTGGATCGGCCGCATCCACCGGCAGAAGGGAATTGAAGATTTGCTCGCCACCTTGTCGCACTTGTCAAAACGCATCGAAAATTTCCGCGCGATTTTGATTGGCGATCTCCGCTCCGAACTCCAGTCGCAAATCGGGCAGCGCGGGCTTGCGCATTGTGTCGAGTTTTCCGGGTTTGTTTCCGAGGAGGAAAAGTTCCGGCTGTTCCATGCAAGCTGCGTCTTTTTGATGACGAGCCGGTTTGAAGGCTCGCCGCGCGTGGTGGCCGAAGCGCTCGCCTGCGAGGTTCCTGTCATCGCCTATGACGTGGAAACATATCGGCCGCTGTTTGGGGAACTATTACGCTACGTCCCCTGCTTCGATCTGAAAAAATTTCAAAATGAAGCCGGGCGGCAGATCAATGAAATGCGCGCGGGCCGGAATTATTTGTCCGGCTTGAACCCCGGTCGTTTTTCCGAAGGCCATTCATGGCGCGCCACCGGTCGGATCTTTTTGCAAGCAATTGAAAAATTAACCACTGCTAACAGTCGAAGGTAAAAACCGCGGCCGATTCGTAAAATGGGCGGGACTGATTTAGCTTTTTTTGCTCTTGCCGAAGACCACCATGTCGAGTGAAATCATCCCGCCGCCGGTGATGAGCAGCAGCACGAAGCCCGACAGATAAATGAAGGCGAGTTCGCCGCTGTTTTTGCCGGTCATGGCCGACTGGTGAACCATCAGAAACGCGACGAACAGGTCAATCACCAGCATCAACGCCGCAAACCGCGTCACCAACCCCATGATCAGCAGCAGCGAGCCGACGACTTCAGCGAACATCACGAGCGCCAGGCTCACCGGCTGGCCGATGCCAAGCGGGTCGGGAAAACCGGACGCGATGTCCTTAAAATGGGCCAGTTTCTCGATTCCGTGGTTGAAAAACATCGCCGAGCCGAGCCAGAGCCGCATCACCAGCAGGCCCAGATTGGTCAGCGCCGAATCCTGGCTGGGGGAGAAAATGATTTTGAACATAATTTACAAGTGAGAAGTTTAGCTGAAAATTACCACCGCGCCAAACAAAAAATCACATGCGCCGGATTTATTTACCCGACGGTAAACCGGCAATCCGAAATGCTGAATCAAGATGCTCGCGCCGCCCGGCCGGCGGGCGCCTGCCGACGAGGTCGGCGTGGGACGGCCCGCTGGCAGGTCATTTACTTAAACAAAAAATGGTGAACCTTTGCCAAATCTGGTGAAGTGTTGCTTACCCATCGCTGCCAGCTTGTTGCTGCCTGTAATAACAAAATATGAAGACTTCAATTTCTACTGCCACCAAGATCGAATCCGCCCACGACATCCTGCATGAGTCGCGGCGGCGGCCCATCACCCCGATTTTTGCACCCAAGACCATTGCGGTCGTCGGCGCGACGGAACGCGAGCACAGCGTCGGCCGCACCGTGATGGATAATCTGATCAAGGGCAGTTTCCCCGGAAAAATTTTCCCGATCAACCCGACCAAGGACACGATTCTCGGAATGAAGGCGTATCCGAGCATCACCGCGCTGCCGGAACGACCGGATCTCGCCGTCATCATCACGCCGCCCAAAACGATTCCGGGCATCATCAAGGAATGCGCGCAGACCGGTGTGCCCGGCGCGATCATTATTTCCGCCGGCTTCAAGGAAATCGGCCCGGAAGGCGCGGAATTGGAACGGCAGGTCAAGGTGGAGGCGGCGCGCGGCAACATGCGCATCGTCGGCCCGAATTGTCTGGGGGTAATGGTGCCGCACATGAAAATGAACGCCACCTTCGCCGCCGACATGGCGCGGCCGGGCAGCGTCGGTTTCATCAGCCAGAGCGGCGCGCTCTGCACGGCGATTCTTGACTGGAGCTTGAAGGAAAATGTCGGGTTCAGCGTCTTCGTCTCGCTCGGCTCCATGCTGGACGTAAGCTGGGGCGACTTGATTTATCATCTCGGTTCCGACCCGAACACCAAGAGCATTGTCATTTACATGGAAACCATCGGCGATGCGCGGGCGTTTCTTTCCGCCGCGCGCGAAGTGGCGCTGACCAAGCCGATCATTATCATCAAGCCGGGCCGCACCGAGGCTGCGGCGAAGGCGGCGGCGTCCCACACCGGCTCGCTCACCGGCAGCGACGAGGTGTTGCAGGCGGCGTTCCAGCGCGTGGGCGTTTTGCGCGTGGACACCATTTCTGAATTGTTCGACATGGCCGAGGTGCTCGCCAAACAGCCGCGCCCGAAAGGTCCGAAGCTGACCATCGTGACCAACGCCGGCGGCCCGGCGGTGATCGCCACGGACATGCTCATCGGCAGCGGCGCGCAGCTCGCCGACTTGAAGCCGGAAACAATGAAGGCTCTGAACGAACTCTTGCCGCCGACCTGGAGCCACAACAACCCGGTGGACATCATCGGCGATGCGGGCCCGGAACTTTACGCGAAGGCCGTGGAAATCACGGCGAAGGATCCCAACACCGACGGCCTGCTAGTGATTCTCACGCCGCAGGCGATGACGGATTCGACGGCGACGGCCGAGGCGTTGAAGGCCTATTCGCACATCGAAAACAAGCCGGTCATCGCAAGCTGGATGGGCGTCGGCCAGGTCGAGAAAGGCGAGGACATTTTGAACGCGGCTGGAATTCCGACGTTCAAGTATCCCGACCGCGCGGCGCGGGCCTTTTATTACATGTGGCGTTACAGCGAGAATCTCCGCTCGCTCTACGAGACACCCGCCAGCACGGACGAAAGCAACCGCAAGGAAATGGACCGCGGTGCGGCCGGAAAAATCATTGCCGACGTGCGCAAAGCCGGGCGCACCATCCTGACGGAGTTTGAATCCAAAAAACTGCTCGCGGCCTACGGCATTCCGACGGTCGAAACGCACATCGCACTGACCGAAAACGAAGCCGTGAAACAGGCGACCCACCTCGGGTTTCCGGTCGTGTTGAAATTGTATTCCGAAACCATCACGCACAAGACCGATGTCGGCGGCGTGCAGTTGAACCTGCGCACGGCCTCGGCTGTCCGGCAGGCCTGGAAGGCAATCGAAAAGGCCTGCACCAAAAAAGCCGGCAAGGAACATTTCCTCGGCGTCACCGTGCAGCCGATGATCAAGCTGGACGGCTATGAACTAATTGTCGGCAGCAGCGTGGATTCGCAGTTCGGCCCGGTGCTGCTCTTCGGCACGGGCGGCCAGCTGGTGGAAGTGTTCAAGGACCGCGCGCTCGGTTTGCCGCCGCTCAACGCCACGCTCGCCCGCCGTATGATGGAGCGGACGAAAATTTTCACCGCGCTCAAGGGCGTCCGCGGGCGCAAGGCCACCGACATTGCCGCGCTGGAGAAGTTGCTGGTGCGTTTCAGCCAGCTCGTGGTCGAGCAGCCGTGGATTTCGGAAATTGACATCAATCCGCTGCTGGTTTCCGCCGACCGGATCGTGGCGCTCGACGGACGCGTCGTGCTGCATGATCCCAAGACGCCGGAAGACAAGCTGCCCAAGGCGGCCATCCGGCCGTATCCGGTGCAATATGCCTCGTCCTGGAAAATGAAGAACAAGACCGCGATCACCATCCGGCCCATCAAGCCGGAGGACGAGCCGTTGATGGTGAAATTCCACCATACGTTGTCCGCCGAAAGCGTCTATCAGCGGTATTTCTCCGCGCTGAAACTGTCCCAGCGCGTCGCGCACGAGCGCCTCACCCGCATTTGCTTCAATGATTACGACCGCGAAATCGCCCTCGTCGCCGAGGCCAGGCTGGCGAAGCTGGGCGTGGCCGAAAAAATCATCGCCGTCGGGCGCCTGAGCAAGCTGCCGCAGCAGAACCAGGCGGAGTTCGCCGTGGTGGTCAGCGACCACTGGCAGGGACAGGGCCTCGGCACCGAACTGCTCCGCCGGCTGGTTGAAATCGGGCGGGCGGAAAAACTGGATAAAATCTCCGGCCAGGTGCTCGCCGAAAACCACGCCATGCAGCACATCTGCGCCAAGGTTGGATTCAAGGTGGTTCACGACCCGGAAAGCAATTTTTTCAACGCCAGCTTCACTTACTGATTTGGAGTAAACCATTCAGAGACCTCTGCAAAAAAACCGTGGAGGCGACGCCCTCGTCGCCGGGAATATTCGCACCGGCAATGATATTCGGCGTCTGACGAGGCGACGAGGCGTCGCTTCCACCCTTTTGCAGAGGTCTCATTCAGGGTTCTGCCAGAACCTCCGGTGGAACCTTTTTTTACCCGACTGCCCGGCCATCGCCCACGCCGGCCGGCAAAAAACGGCGCGTCTTGCGGCGCGCCGTTTATGTTATTCTGGCATGGTGGCCGTTCGCAAGGACTCAGGCCACGTAACGCGTGACATTCATGCTCCACGCACTGTAGCCGGTGAGGCCGCCGGGCGCCCGCACCCGCACGTTCACCGCCGTGCCGGACGTCTGTCCGGCCAGGACAATCGAGCGCGCCTGGGACGAATACAGCACCGTGGCCCGGGTCCCGGTGCCGGTGCGCGTTTGCACCTCGGAGCCATACGCATTGTCCATGGGCGTCATGTGCAACGTCAGTTGCGCGGAGACGTCGAGTCAATGCCGTTGATCCAACTCCAGCCAGCTTTAGCCTCAACCGCCGTAAAATTGCCGCTCCCCTCGAAAGAGGGATGGAATTGACTGCCGCATTAAGGTAAAAATAAGCGAAATTAGCCATGATCAGACAATCTCCCTGTCATTTCCTGTCATCCTTTATGAATTATCGCATACATAACCTTAACAATTACTTTATTGCCGGCCTTTCGCTTGTTATCGCGTTCCTGCTTACCCAGAGCGCGCCAGCCGCGCAAGCAATCCAGACTTTGCCTTTCTATGACAGTTTTGATTACTCGCCGGGCGGCCTTGCAAGCGCCTCATCAACGGTCTGGGAAACATGCTATGCCACGGCTAACATCGCCGTTACAACCAATAGTCTGACCCTGGCAGGATTTGTTCCCTCCGCCGGAAACAGTGTTTATGGGGCTTCTTCCGGCACAAGATTCGCCGGAACCCAATTCACCAGCCAAACCAATACCGATGGCAATACTGTTTATGTTTCATTCCTATATCAAGTCACCGCTTATCCCACAACAATACCAGGAGTCATTGCGTTCCTCGACTCGACCAATATCGGCACCAGTTCCGGGGCTGTTCTGCCGGCCCATGCCGGTCTGGCCCTGCTGATGGATCATACCGGCCACATTGGAATCAATGCCGGTTCCACGACTAATACCGGCGCGCAATTTGAAAGCGCGGCCACGGTGTTGAGCAATACGGTGTTGATCGTGGCCCGTTACACTTTTCATCCGGCCGGCAAGGATGTGGTCAACCTCTGGGCCAATCCAGCCAGCGCAAACTACGGAGCGGCTGCTGCGCCAACTCCGGATGCTACAGTCACGAATTCATATAATTTGGGTTATCTGGCCAATTTCACGATTTCCTACCGTAATGGTGACGCCACTTTTGGTGAGAAATGGGATGAAGTCCGGATCGGCACGAACTGGGCCCAAGTGGTGCCGTCAAGTAACCTGCCGGGGCTGGCCAGCGCGGCTCATTCGTTGATGAGCAGCGCCAACCCCACCTCGATTGTCGCCAGCGGAAGCAGCACATCCGTGGTCAAGATGCAAGCCCGGGACCTGAACGGGGTCAACCTTGCCTCCGGTGGAGCAACCGTGACGTTCTCCACCACTCTTGGCACCCTCGGATCCACCACGGATAACGGCGATGGAACTTATCAGGCGACGTTGACCTCGGCCACCACATCCGGTAGCGCAAAGATAACAGCCAAATTGGGCGGCACCGCCATTGCTACCATCGGCACAGCCACCAATTCGGCTTCATTGACTGTCAACTTCGTTCTCGGGCCGGTCAGCGCGACCGCTTCCACTGCGGCAGCCAATCCGACCACCGTAGCTGCCGATGGCATCACCGTCTCGACCATTACCATTACAGCAATGGACGACTACGGGCACCCGCTGGCCGGTCAAACCGTAACAATGAGTGTGAGTGGTTCGGGCAATTCCGTTTCCACGCCCGCCGTTACTGACTCGAACGGTCAAACCACAGCCACGCTCGCGTCCACGGTGGGTGAAACGAAAACCATCACGGTCACCATTGGTTCCACCCAAATCAATGCCCAGCCTACTGTCACTTTTACTGCAGGCGGCGTCAGTTCATTTAATTCGACCGCCGTTGCCAGCCCGAACACGGGTTTGGTCGCGGACGGAGTTTCAACTTCGACGATTACCGTAACGGCCAAGGACGGAACCGGTAGTCTGTTGTCCGGCAAGACGGTGGCGCTGGCCGTAAGCGGCTCGGGAAATATCCTGACGCAACCGAGTTCGACCACTGACGTTAACGGCCAGATCACCGCCACACTCGCATCCACCGTGGCTGAAACCAAGACGATTACCGTGACGGTTGACGGAACCGTCATCAACGCGCAGCCTACAGTAACCTTTGTTCCTGGCCCGGCGACGCAAATTGTCTTCACTTCGCAGCCGGTGACTGCGGCCGTGGGTGTGACGATGCCCGCCGTGGTGGTTCAAATTGAAGACCAATTAGGCAACGCCGTTCCGCAGAGTGGTGCCGCAGTTACGCTGGCGTTGAGCACGGGAACACTATCCGGCACCAACCCGCAAATGACCGATGCGAATGGAAAAGCCACTTTCAACGACTTGTCGGTTCCAACGATTTCCTCGGGATTATTCCTCACGGCCAGCGCGAATGGATTCAGCCCGGTTCAAAGCAGCGTGTTCAACGTGCCGTCCAAGATGTTCTACAAACTCAATAACACCTCGGCATTGAATTTGTCCGCAAGTTGGACGGCTATTGAAGGCGGTGCCGGACCGGCCGGACCGCCGGCTGCCGATGGGATCGGCAACTGGGATACCAATTCTACGGGAGGCACAGTGGACATTGGTGCCAGCGCGAATTGGTATGGGCTGGTCATGGCCGCCAACGGCGCAGTTACCATCACTGATACCAACGGGGGCAACACGTTGACGCTGGGTGCAGGAAGTCTCGATGGATCTGCCGCCGTTCACAGCTTCACGATGAACAACAATGTCGCTTTGAGCGCGGATCAGATTTGGAAATGGACCGCCAATGCATACACACTGACCTTTGCTGGTCATTTGGACACCGGCGGGCATCAGCTAACAATCAACGGGCTTAACGGCAACGGCCCCGAAAAATTTAATGGCACGATCACCGGCAATGGCGGCCTGACATTGATCGGCAGCGCCGCTGTGACATTGAGTGGCACAAATACTTACTCCGGCAACACCACGGTCGGCGGCGGCAAACTGATCATTAACACGAACGGTTCAATTGCCAATACGCCAAGCATCGCCCTGGCTGCCGGCACGACGTT
Organism: uncultured Bifidobacteriaceae bacterium; assembly: GCA_964538105.1. GTDB lineage: Bacteria > Verrucomicrobiota > Verrucomicrobiia > Limisphaerales > UBA11358 > UBA11358. Next base: position 4,678 of record CAZIFP010000007.1, on the reverse strand, counting down.
AGACGTATCAGCGGCGGCCCCATTCACGCTGCTTGGCAGCCAAACACTCTCGGGTGACACCAGTGGAACCGGGACGGCGATAATTGTAACGAAGGGCTCCAGTTTGATCTTCGCGGGAGGCGCGCAGGCCGCCCTTGCTGCTGTAGGCAATACCAACGCCAGCATTGTAACAGTTGGAAAACTCTCCGTCCTGGGTAGTGTAACATTGAATGGCAATGCCATTTCGATCAACGTGACCGGTGCGCCGTTACCAGTCGGAACTTACACTCTGTTGACCGCCACCAACGGATTTACGGTCAATGGAATGTTGCCGATGCCTGCAATCACCGGCCAGGGACTTGCGGTTGGCTCGGTGCCGCAAATTGTGACCAATGGCCAAAATCTGCAACTGGTGGTCGGCTTCAGCGTCTCGCCAGCCACCGTTACCAACAATTGTGGAGATTCAGCCACCTTTACTGTCACCCCGGCAGTCGGAGCCACAAGTTATCAATGGTATGACCCTTCGCTCCAGCCGATCCCGGGTGCCAGCGACACGACGCTCGTGCTAGCCAATACACACCCGTCCGACAGCGGTGCTTACCTGATCGTGGCGACCTGCCCGACCGGCAATCTGACAAATTTTGTCGAACTGCTGACTGTGGATTCAAATCCGCCGCTGATTACACTGAACGGAAACAGCACAAATGTGATCGCCCTGGGCAGCACTTATACTGAACTTGGCGCAAACGCTTATGACACCTGTGCCGGTAATAGTCTGGCCGTAACCACCACCGGTGCCGTCAATACCAGCTTGATTGGTGAATACGACATTACCTATTCGGCGGTTACTGGTGCCGGCACTCCTGGCAGCTCGGTGCGTGTGGTGGATGTGGTTGATCCCGTCCTGAATAATCTTGCCATCACGCCGCTCTCCGTTGCCACTCAATGCGGCAGCAACGTGACATTCACGGCGTCGGTTTCCGGCCTGCCGCCAATCACCTTCCAGTGGTATGACAACAACTACAACGCGATTTCCGGAGCCACCAATGCCAGCTATACGCTGGTGGACCCAACCGACGCCAGTGCGGGCAATTACACGGTGGTCGCCCAAAATGCCTATAACATTTTAACCAACTCCGCGACCATCACCACTGTTCTTCACACTGCCCCGCCGATCATGACGCTCAACGGTGTCAACCCGGTCAACCTGCTGTTGAACAATCCGTATGTGGACGCCGGTGCAACAGCGTATGATCTTTGTGCGCAAGCCAGTTTGACCGTGACTTCCAACAACCCGGTGGATGTTACCGTGGCCGGCACCTATACAGTGACCTATTCGGCCACGACAGCCAATGGCACGCCGGGCACGTTGACGCGAACCGTCATTGTCAGCTCAATTCCGAATTTCGGGCCTAATGTGCTCATCTTTGATCCGACGATGACGAACATCCAAAGCCAGATCACTGCAATTTATGCCGAGCAGAAATATAACCAATTTGGACCGCAACGGACCGCCATGATGTTCAAGCCAGGAGTATATCCTGATCTTGACCTCCCGCTGGGCTATTACACCCAGGTGATCGGTTTGGGGCAGTCGCCCGATGACACCACCATCACCGGCGACCTCTATTCGGATGGTGTTTTAGTGAACGAAAACGCGACCGTAAACTTCTGGCGGTCTGCAGAGAATCTTGCCGTGGTTCCCACGAACAGCGGCAATTACGTCATTTGGGCCGTTTCCCAAGGCACCTCTTTCCGACGCATGCATGTCCTCGGCGAAGTGGATCTGGCCAATCATACCGATGGAAACTATGCCAGCGGCGGTTTCCTGGCTGATTCAAAGATTGACACCACCATCAGCTCCATCTCCCAACAACAATGGCTCTCCCGCAACGACATATTTGGAAACTGGTCCGGAGGCGTGTGGAACATGGTGTTTGTCGGCGTTTCCAATCCGCCGGCGGGAATCTGGCCGACCAAGGCATATACAACGATCACCAACACGCCTTCGATTGCAGAGAAACCTTATTTGTATCTGGACACCAACGGAAATTACGCCGTGATGGTGCCGGCCCTGCAGACCAACACCATTGGAACCACCTGGGCCACCGGTCCGACTCCGGGAATATCTATTCCCATAAGTCAGTTTTACGTGGCCCAAGCGGACACGGACAATGCCGCCAGCATCAACGCCGCCTTGAATGCCGGGCTGAATCTCATCTTAACGCCCGGAATTTATCAACTCACTGACAGCCTTCAGGTGACCAGACCTGATACAATCATCTTGGGGCTGGGCTACCCGACGCTGATTCCTCAAACCGGAACTCCAGCGCTGACGGTTTCCGATGTGGACGGCGTGAGAGTGGCGGGATTGTTGTTCGACGCGGGCCCGGTGCAGTCCACAACCTTGTTGCAGGTGGGAAACGGTGCCAGTTCACTGAATCATTCCGGCGACCCAATCTTCCTATATGACATCTCCATGCGCGTCGGTGGTGCCGCCGCCGGCACAACCTTGAGTTGCCTGCAGATTGACGCGAACGATGTCGTGGGTGACAACCTCTGGCTGTGGCGTGCCGATCATGGCACCGGCGTGGGCTGGACCCAGAATGCGTGCAACAATGGTCTGATTGTCAACGGCGACCGGGTGACGATGTATGGGCTGTTTGTCGAGCATCACGAACAGTATCAGACATTGTGGAACGGCAATTGGGGCCGGCTTTACTTCTACCAGTCGGAACTGCCGTATGACCCGCCATCGCAAAACGCCTGGTCCGAAGCTCCCGGAGCGAATGGCTATGCGTCCTACAAGGTGGCGGATTCGGTCACCAGCCACCAGGCTTATGGGCTGGGCATATACGCGGTATTCATCAACTGCACCAACATCAGTTGCGACAATGCCATTGAGACACCAACCAACTCACCGCAGGTCAATCTACATGATATGATTACCGTTTACATTGCGGGGAATACCGGTGGAAATGGCGTCTCATCACTTTATCACATTATCAATGGCACCGGTGCCACTCTTTCCGGTCCCGGCTACGGCGGGTCCGCGACGGCCAACTCCGTCTGGTTGAATCCGACCTTTAGCATTATCGCGAGCATGAGCGGGACGAACGCATCCATCATATTCCCGTCCGAGTCCTGGCATTCCTATCAACTACAGTATAAAAATAACCTGACAGATCCAAGCTGGTCCAATCTGGGAGGCCCTGTTGGCGGCAATGATACGCTGCAGGAAATCATTGATTCTACTCCGGCCGCCAACCGGTTTTATCAGATAGAGGGCTTTTAATCATCCGGTCATCAATCGGTTTCAGCCGAGGGGCTGTGGATTGTCATGTCCCAGAATTTGAAAGCGGGAGTGTTTGCGTATCGGAATTCGTTCAATTGAATGTAGGTTCCGGCAACGCCGATGATGCTGGCATGACTTTTGACAAGGGACTTATATACAATGCTGCCCTTTTCCAAATGCGGAGGCTGGCGGAGGCGGCAAATTAGCAGTTTTGCCAGCCGCCTTTAATCCAGCCTTGAGATCCTTGCTCATAGGCACACCCAGCGCAGCGATGACGGCCACGGATGACGGCTTGTGATTCGGGCAGCGTTCCGCCGGAACAACCGGCGGAACCTTTTTTTATCCACCTGCCCGGCCATCGCCCACGCCGGCAAAAAAACGGCGCGTCTTGCGGCGCGCCGTTTGTCTGGCTTGGTCATACCCATCAGGACACGTAGCGGGTCACGTCCATGCTCCAGGCGCTGTAGCCGGTGAGGCCGCCGAGCGCCCGCACCCGCACGTTCGCTAAACACCGGGAGGATCTCCAATTGCATCAACAACTTGTATGCAGGAAGCGCGCGAAGGCGTCAACCGTTAATGGGCCAGGTGGGATGCCGGACACCGGCCCGGCCCGCAACAGATGTTCTGTCTTTGGCAAAAAATGATAAGTGGCATCCGGCCCCAAGCCTTAGTTTAGGCTTGTTGATGGAATAACCAGACAACGAATTGAATTTGATACTTATTTGCCATGAATAAAACACCTGTTTTCAAAACCATTGACGGCTGCGAGGCCGCCGCTTACGTCGCCTACCGCCTCAACGAGACGATGGCGATCTATCCCATCACGCCGTCTTCGCCCATCGCCGAGTGGTGTGACCAGTGGGCTTCGGAAGGCAAAAAGAACATCTGGGACACCATTCCGGCCATCATCGAAATGCAGAGCGAAGGCGGCGCGGTCGGCGCGGTCCACGGCATGTTGCAGACCGGTTCCGTCAGCACGACGTTCACGGCATCGCAGGGCCTGCTGCTGATGATTCCGAACATGTTCAAATTTGCCGGCGAACTGCTGCCGACGGTGTTCCATGTCACGGCGCGCACCGTCGCCACACACGCGCTTTCGATTTTTGGCGACCACAGCGACGTGATGGCCTGCCGTTCGACCGGCTGGGGCATGATCGCCGCCAACTCGGTGCAGGAGACGATGGACTTTGCGCTCATCTCGCAAATCGCGTCCTGGCGTTCGCGGCTGCCGTTCATCCATTTCTTCGACGGTTTCCGCACGTCGCACGAGGTTTCCAAGATCGAGCTGATTGACGACGCCGTGATGCGCGCGCTGGTGGACGAAAAGCTCATCGCCGAATTCCGCGCCCGCGCCATGACGCCGGACAAGCCGGTGCTGCGCGGCACGGCGCAAAATCCCGACGT
>CAZIFP010000006.1:0-26701 GCA_964538105.1 uncultured Bifidobacteriaceae bacterium | reverse complement strand
GTCAACGTGCGGCTGCGTGCCGGCGAACAGTTCGTATTTTTCGCGCCGCTTTTCACTCTTTTCCGCGTGATCAAAAACGAGCGAATGCTCAAAATCCTGGTCGTCACTCCGCAAGCCGAGCGGTGATTTTTGGATGACAATTTTCCTATCGCGGTAAGCCTCGTAACTCAAACTACCGTCGTTACTGAGCGAAACAGAAATGGTGCATTGCCCATCGGGTGAAGTAAGTGACCAGAAGTTGGTGTCGCTGGTGGCTGTAGCCACCGCCACGAATGGCCACAACGCCAGCATGGTCGCTGTGAGAAGGACGAGCCGAACACTGTTTGCAAAGTTTAGAATCATGGTCATTTGCTAATTTTTATTTTAAAAACTTGAAAAACGTCACGTCTGCAAGTAGGTGTCAAAGAGACTGCGGACTTGCAGTTCTTTGAGGAAAGTTTCCTCGTTTAAGGCTGATTTGGGCTGAACCATAATGGTCTGCGGTGCGCCCGGCAAAAGATGGATGAAATTGTCGGCATACCTCGCATCTTCATTCTCCAAGCTCAGCCAGACCCAAAGCGCCGGCGTTTCGGATTTCATGGTCACCAAAAAACCGTCGCCTGACTTTTCCACCTGCGTCACCAGTTTGGGATTCGGCAACTTCAACTCCTTCGGCAACGCCAGCAGAACCAGGTTTTCTGAAACTGTTTTGTCATCCACTTCCAGCTTTAACCAAGTTAAAACAGCATTTGCGCCGAGATTTTGACTCTTTTCCTGAAGGTTGAGTGTTTTGACTTTCTCACTTTTGCGTGCGGGAATCGGCACAGACATGGAATCTTGGCGCAAGGTTTTGCCTGCAAGATCCGTCACGTTCCAGCTCAATTTGCCGTGATGCGATTCCAGTTCGTCGCTAGTGACAAACAGATCAATCGTTCCGTCTTTGATGTTTTCCAAACCGGAGACAAGAATCGGCGAATAAAATTTCCGCGCCATGTAATGCAGCGCTTTCCAGCGGCCAAAGTAATCCACCGACGACCAGCTCATGCCGGGCCAGATGTCGTTGTATTGCCAATAAACGCAACCCATGGATTTTGGCATGGTCTGGCGCCAGTATTCTGCACCCATTTTGATGCCAAAACCTTGCACAATCTGGCTCAGCCAGAGCGTCGCATCAAAATCTTTTGGCGGATTAAAATAATGATGAATCATGTCCACCATCTTCTGGTTGCCATTGCTCCCGCCCGAGCGCTGGTGCCAGTTCATGACTTCGGACGTCACTGACTTGCGATCCTCTTCATTGGTGAAAGCACGAACGGTTTTGGGTTCGGGAAACGATTGGTATCCAAACTCGCTCATAAAACCGCTCTGCGTGCGATAGTCCTCAAAAGTTTTCGGCCCATGCCATACATCCCAATAGTGCGTGTCGCCACAGTCCGGGCTGCCGCTTACATAATTGGCCTGCGGGGCGAATTGCCGGACTTGTTCCGCCAGCAAATCCTTGAACAATTCATCATAATCCGCCGTGCTCATCCGGTTCGGCGCCCAGGTCGGGCCTTTCCACCACGACAAACTAATTTCATTGTTACCGCACCAGACGGCGATGCAGGGATGATGCCGCAACCGCCGCAAATTATCGCGCGCTTCGTGGCGCACATTTTCCATAAACTCACGGTCAAAGGCCGGATACGCCGCGCAGGCAAATTTAAAATCCATCCAGACACAGATGCCCATCTCATCGCACGCATCAAACAACGCGTCATCTTCATAATAACCACCGCCCCAGAAACGCAGGGTGTTGATGTTGACCGAAGCCGCGTCGGCAACGTAGCGCCGCAAAATTTCCGGTGTGATGCGGCTGGTGAAAGAATCGCAGGGTATCCAGTTGGCACCCTTGGCGAAAAACGGAATGCCATTTACTTCAAAATGCAGCGGGCTGTCGCCCTGCGGCAGCACGGCTTTCAATTCCCGTAGCCCAATACGCCGACTACTGGCATCAAGCGTAGCACCATCAGCGTTCAATAGTTCGACATGCACTTCATACAACGGCTGTTCGCCCATCCCTGCCGGCCACCAAAGCTTGGGATGTCTGATCTCCAACTGCCCACAACCAAAACCCTCATCCACGGTAAAATTTTTCTTGGCTATGGTTTGACCCTGGTCCAAAACCGTAATCACAGCTTGAAACGGCCTGGTGGATTCACCCACCAATTCCACCTCCACTTCCACATCCAAGGTCGCCTTGTGTTTGCCGTCAATTTTTTGGTGCACCAACAGGTCGGCGATGCGTCCATCGTTGAAGGTTTCCAGCGTTATATTTTCCCAGATGCCGCAACTGGGCAAACAGGGACCCCAATCCCAGTCGAAGCTGCAGGGCTCCTTGCGAACCCAAGCACGGCCTTTGATCCATTTTGCGGGTTCGAGATCACTTTCCTTTTCTTTGAAATAGGCAAAGGGTGATTCAAAAGTGACTTCGATCAAATTGTTACCGGCCCGCAGGAAAGGCTTCACATCGAATTCCCAAAGCCGAAACATGTTGTCGGCGTGGCCGACTTTCCGGCCGTTGATTTGAATAGTGGCCAGCGTGTCCAAGCCTTCGCAGCGGAGCAGCACACAGTCATTGTTCAAAACGTCGTCCGGCACATCAAACGTGCGTTTGTAAACCCAGTCGCTTTCGCCCACCCACTGCACCGCTTTTTCGTTGTCGCGATAAAACGGATCGGGGATTTTCTGGCACGCGAGCAGATCCGTATGCACACAACCGGGCACTGTGGCGGGAATCCAATCGTCCTTTCCTGCTTGCGACACCTTCCATTCACCGCCCATGTTCAAACGACGAGGTGTCGAAACCGCTGCCGCTCTGCAAAGGGAAACCAACGGCTCCCAAGTTAGCACGGCGGCGGTTGCTGTCATTGTCGCCGTCACAAATTTTCTTCTGTTTATCATGCAACTAATAAAATTAACTACCAGCGAAGAATCATCGTCCGTTCATGGGTTTATTGGGCTGCCTATGCCACATTGTGTCTGATGAAATCGATTCAAACGACGGCGGGGCATCGGCAATAATTAAGTGAAGTATTTTATTCACGGATAAAGGACGGGCAACGTTTTGGTCGCTTAATAAATTATGACCCAAGTTCAATGACGGAAGCCTCGACGGCGTGCACGCAGGAAGGCGTAATGCCATCGCGCATCAATTCTTCGCCGGTGAAAGTTTTTCCTTCCTGCGGCATCGGCGCGCGGCCCGGCGCCGGATTCAATTCGTGGATGATGTAATTTTTCGCGGGATCAAGCCCTTGCGGATGCACCGGAACGTTTTCTCCGTCTTTCAATTGAAAGGCGAACACCACGGCGCGCGTTTTGTCGGGCGAAACGAAATTCAGCGCACCGCGATAATTTTCATGCGGATTCTCAAGCCGATACAAATCGCCGAGTTGCGTTACGTCGCGGATTTGCTTGTAGGCGCCAATGGCCCCCGCGCAAACGGCCTTGTCCTGCGCCGGCAATTTGGTCAGATCCAAATCCATGCCGAAACGCGCGCTCATCGCCACGCTGCACGCAAAGTGCATTGGCCGGTTGCCCCAATGCGTGACGTGGCTGGCAATGGCCATCGGCGGGAAGAAATAGGAATAATCCCATTGCATCGGCACACGCAGCGTCGGATCGGTGTTGTCACTCGGCCAGAACTCGTTAAAATATTTCAACGCGCCGTAATCCACGCGACCGCCGCCGCCGGAGCACAGCATCAGTTCCGTGTCGGGGAAGGTTTTCGCCGTTTTGTCCATGAGCGCGTAGAGCGCGTTCACATAATCAATCCACAGATGCGACTGGCGGTCGGGCGCGAGATACGAAGATCCCGGCTGCGTGAGGTAACGGTTGCAATCCCATTTCGCGTAGCTGATGTTCGGCACGCTCAAAATGTTGCTGATGGAAATCCATTCAAATTGCTGCACTTCGGGACGCGTAAGATCGAGCACGAGCTGGTTTCGCTGCAATTCCAGCTCGCGTTTCGGCTGGGCAATCACCCAATCGGGATGCTCATGGAATAATTCACTGTTTGGATTCACCATTTCCGGTTCCATCCAGATACCGAAACGCAGGCCGCGTTTGACGGCTTCAGCGGAGAGCGGTGCGAGCCCCTCCGGCAGACGTGAGCGGTTCGGCTGCCAGTCTCCCAGGCCGGCATGGTCATTCACGCGTGGATATTTGTTTCCAAACCAGCCGTCATCCAGCAGAAACAATTCCACGCCCAGCGCCTTGGCCGGATCGTAAAGGCCGACGATGCGATTGAAGTCAAAATCAAAACCGGTCGCCTCCCAATTGTTCAAAAGCACGGCGCGGGTTTTGTGGCCGTCGCGCATCCCGAAATCACGCGCCCAGTTGTGCAGCTTCCGGCTCATTTCACCGAGGCCGTTCGCGCTCCAAACCCAGATCATTTTCGGTGTCGTGAAAGTTTCGCCCGGATTCAAATGATACGCGGACGCGAACGGATTCACGCCGCACAAGGCGCGAATGCCCGTGCCATTATCATCAAATGCGCATTGAAAGCTGCCGGACCATTCGAGTGAACCGGCCAGCACACGACCGCTGCTTTCCGCCGGTGGGCCGTCGAGCGAAAGGATGAAAGAAGGATTTTGAAACTGATCCGCGCGCACGCCCATTTTTGAGTCCAAAACTTTCGTGCCCGGCGTGATTTGCTCCGTGATGGGCGTCAACATTTCCTTCGCCCAATCGCCGAAAAAGTGCGTCAGATAGACATTTGTCGGCGAGAACAACAACGCGGTCGAAGCCATGCGTTCCAACGTCACCGGGCCGGGTTCGTGATGAACAATTTCCGTCCATTGCTCAATCAAATCGCGCTCACGGTCGGCGCGAAAGTTCAGCGTGACTTCCAGCGGATAAGCCGGGTCGTGCAGCTTGATCTGGGTCAATTCGCGGCCGGCATCATCGTTCGTCCGCGTGACGCCTTCAAAAATTAGCGCCGTTGAAGTGTTGCCGTCGGCGTGGACAACCTGCAAGGCCGGCTCCCAAACGTAACCATCACCTGCTTGCGGATAACTTTCGTCCGTGCGCAACAATTTTGCGTTCTCTTCAACAGCCCCAATTGCGTGCTGGTATAGCCGTCCATCGTCGCCTACTTCATAGTTCAGGGCGAAATTCTTCGTCTGCACGCTGAATTGTTTGGGAGCCGTCGGATTGGCCAAGCCGATTTCAGCGACGGACAGTGTCGCCGATGCACCTAGCACGAAAAGAACACATTTCATATTCATAGTTCGCGGAAAAAAAATAAGGCTTATGATCCAAGTCGAAGACAGATTTGCCACGTCGTAAAATCGCCAGCCGGGACCGTGCCGCAATGACCTTGCTCCGCAGCCAATGCCAGCGCGTCATGGTCTGCGTTCGTCGGTTCGATGGCAAAATGATGGTGGCCGTGCCAGCCGCCGCGCGTGAGCCACAATCCCAATGTGTCGTTTTCAGCCGGACTCCACTCGAATTCCAGCCGTTCGCCGGTGGCTGGATTGCTGATGGCAGCCAGACCTTCGCTAACCGGTCTTGCAAAAACCTTGGCGAAAGTTTTTTCCGGGATCGCCGAAGCCACCGCGTCAACCCACGTTGCGCCGTTCAATATTGCTCGCGTTGTAGCCGGCAGTTCAAGTTGATCACCTGCCTGCAAGCGCAACAGCGGATGGATCGCCCATAAAAACTGTCTTTCCACTTCGCCGTAATTGTTCAATTGATAGTTGATTTGAATTTCATTTCCACGCAGCTCAATCGCTCGTTCGAAACTAAACGGCGAAATTTCCAACCGGACGGAAGTTTTGAGAATCCCATTTTCGAGCGCTTCCGGATCCACTGTCCACGGCACGTTCCAGACTTCGCCGTGATCGGGCAGTTCGTGGCCCCGCCAGGAACACGGCGCGATGGTCGGCAAACATTCGTCCGCGCCGGCCAGCGGGCTTTGTGAAAAAGCATCGCCGGGAAGATTCCGAAACAGTTTTAATCCGCCGGGCGGATGCCACATCCACTCGCGCCCCGTCCGCAGATCTATCAGCGAAATAATTTTTGCGCCGAGCTCCGGCACCACGGCGAGTTCAACATCCTCGGTGCTGAGCACATAAACTTTGAAGCCCTGCTGTCGTCGCACGGAAAGTGAAGTGGTAAAGGCATTCATGGCATTGTATTTACTCTTCGGGATGTGATCCCAATTAAAAGATCGGCGGCGAGCGCGTGATTCGGATCGTGCCGCAGCACGGTTCGCAAGATTGACTTCGCATTCCCATCTTTGCCTAGGCCAAGTCGCGCTTGTGCTTGTAAAAAAAGCGCTGCGGTTTCCTGCCGGAATTGCAAATCGTCATCGAACAACAGCATCGTCGGCAGCGAAGTGGCGAAGTAATCAATTTTCGCCCGCGTCTTCTGGAGTTTCCGCGCGTAAGTCAGTAATTCGCGGAAAAGTTCTTTCGCTTTCGCATGTTCGCCAAGTTTTCCCCACGACAACGCGGAGTAATAAGTCATTTCAGAAAACGCACGCACGCTCATTTCCTGAAAATCGCCCTTAAAGTTCGCGGCGAGCAGCCAATGTTCCCGCGCGGATTTCTTGTCACCCAGCCCTACAAATGCGCAGCCGAGCCAATAGTGAATATCACTCTGGTTGGCGAGCAAATGTTTGGCTTCGCTCAAATTGCGTGGCGACGCCAGCGCAGCATCAAAATGTTTTAGCGCTCCTGCAAAATCATTTTCCCTCAAAGCCGCGCGACCTAGCGCGAGTCGCGCGCGGACATGCTGACCAAGCGGGCCGCCTTCGCCGCCTTCCCAAGGTTGAAACTTGCGGCTGGTGAGGAGTTCCAAGGCTTGGACATGCTGGCCGGTTTGATTGTAAAGCGCACAAACCTCGACGCTCAAGTCGTCGCGCTGCCGGACAAGGCTGGGATATCGTTCCAGTTCGTTCAGTCGTTTTTCCGGTTTTATCCTGAGCCGCCTCCAAAGCTGGTCGCGCTCGTAAAGCAAGCGCGCGTCCGCACGGTTGGCGATGAACGCCTTTTCGTAAGCAGCGCGCGCCTTTGCCGGTTGTCGGCGAATATTGAAATAGCCGATGCCGAGATTTCGCCAGACAGTCGAATAATTGGAATCGAGTTTCGCAGATTTTTCCCACAGGCAAATCGCCTCTTCATGACGGCGGCGGTCGTAAAGCAAACTGCCCAGGTAATAAGGCGCGCGGGGGTCGTTGGGAATTGCGCGCATCGCCATTTCGAACACGGCGATTTCCTCCAGCCGCGCCGGAAAACAATGATCGGGTGCGAGCGCGGCGGCTTGTTTGAAATAATACAGCGCGGCCTTTTCGTCGCCGATTTTGCCCTGTAGCCAGCCAAGCGTGTAATAAATCACCGGCAACACACCCAGACTTTGATCCGGCAAATCACGCGGCTTCCCCATCGCGCCTTTCAAAATGTCAATCGCCTCGCTAAAAAACCCGGAACGAGCGTAATCGTGAACGAGGTCGAGTTGCGTTTGCAGGTCGCAGACCAACTTTTCGTCATTAAGATGCCGCGCCCACCAATCAAGCGGGTCAAGTTGCAGTGTGGCTTGAAGCAGAGAATGGGCATCACTGGTTTGACCGAGCTTGCGCAAAACCATCACCTTCAAATTCCGCGCCCGTAAATTGTCCGTATCAAAGCGCAGCGACCGGTTCAAATGCTCCAGAGCCTGCATCCAGTTTTCCCGCGCACAATCAATTTCCGCCAGGGCATGATGGCTTGCCGCCGCCCAGGCCTGGTTCCATGTTGCTTTGTAAAAAGCATCATACGCTTCCCCGTCGCGGCCAAGATGACGCAGACTCAAACCAAGATTGTAATACGCTTCGCCGTCATAAGGATTTGCATTGCGGCGCGTGAGACGCTCGATGGCCTTTCGAAAACATTTTTCAGCTTCCGTAAATTTACCGCGCTTGAGATGCCACAAGCCGAGCGCATTGTTGCAGCGGGCGTCAAGGGGATCACGTCGCAACGCCTCGTTCCAATACGGCACTGGCGAACGCGTGGCGTGGCGATATTGATTGAGATGCAAGCCGGTGATGTAAAGCTCGTCGCTGCTCGCGATTTCTCGCGGGGCGGGTGGTTCGGTTGCGGGCGGCGGAATGGCCCCTCTCACGCGCGGCTTTGGCCGATAAGAAATCAGTTCGCGCCCGCCTTTGTCGGTGACGCGAATGAGCAGGTTTGTCTCAACCAGTTTTTGAGACAGCTTGATTTTTTCAAAGAACGGCAGAGACGGCGAGAGATCGCGATCAAACCTCGCAACTTCCTTTGCATTTACCAGGACGATCACAGTTGTTTGCGGCTGATTGCTTGTAACCGCGACGCCGAGCTGCAGTTCGCCTTTCTTCAAATGCAGACTGATGGCCGCGTCGAGATTCGCGTGTTGCGCCGGGCCGATTTTCTGGATCGGATACCAATACTGGCTCCACGATTTGGTTTCACCCGGTTGCAGGAAACTGAAGTCGGGCTGGTTGTCGGTATAGACGCCCGCCATGATTTCAATGTAGGGGGCAAATTCGCCGCGCGCATCGGCGTCCGTCAAGTTGCGATCCCAGGCATAACCAAACTCGTGATTGCCCCATGTCCACTGTTTTTTGCCGGGCGAAATGTGGTGGTTCGCAATATGAATGATGCCCGCCTGCGCCTTGTAATCGTAGCCGCCAAAGAAATCTTCCCGGCTTCCCATGCACATGTAGGACGTGGGCACCGGGATGTTCGCATAGAATGACAAGTCATTCGGTGCGTAGTCGGGCAGTTTCGAATTCTCCGGTTTCAATTTTGAACCGGCGCAGTGTGGCGGGAGGAATTGATTGGGAATCTCACGTTCGGGCACGCCAGTGCTCCCGCGTTTGCCATAGTTGACGCCGTAATAAAATCCTTCCGCGAGCGGATACTCGCTCATCGAACGGCGCGCGTGGTCAGCAACATAATAGACGTCCGGCGGGAAAAAACTTTGATACGCCTCATGCACGCGCGTCGCAACATTGGCCCACCACAGAAAGGTCTGCATAAACTGGGTGCGGTTGTATGCGCGGACTTTCAGTTCAAGATACGCCCTGCCCGGATGCAGACAGATACCATGCATTCCCTTCATTCGGCTCATCGGGTCGTGGTCGCTGCACCAAATTGTCTTCGAGCCATCCGTGTGCTCCTCGATTTCAAAATCCACCGGCAGAAACGTCGCGGGGCGGTGATGTTGCGGCCAGTTGAATTCGATGCCGCCGGAAATCCACGGGCCGGCCAGCCCGACGAGCGCGGGCTTGATGACCCGCTGGTTGTAAATCAGATCGTAACCGTTGGTCTTGTCCTGAATCGCGTGAATGCGTCCGCCGATTTCCGGCAGGACCAGCGCGCGCAGAAATTCATTTTCGATCCACACCGCCTGCCATTTTCGGTCCACCGGCTTTTCCGCGATACGATCCGTAAAAGGCAATGGATACACTTTCCCGCTGCTGCCTTGATACACACGTTTTTCCAGAAACATCGGATTTTTGTCCGGTGGCGCGGGCAGATAGGTCGGAATCACCAATTCTTCCACGCGCACCTGCACAGCGTCGGTTTGCAAGCCACCGTTGCGCGGACGTGAAGTTTCGGCACCCGCCTTTCCGTTTGATTCCAAAATGTTCGTTCGTTTCATCGCTCAAATTTAATCCACCAGATCGCGTTCGATTTGCTCCAGCGTCTTGCCTTTGGTTTCCGGCAGCTTGAACTTGATAAATACAAATCCCACCACGCAGATGGCGGCGTAAAGCCAGAAGGTTCCCGCCGAACCAAGCTTCGCGTTCAAAATGGGAAACGTGTAAGTCAGCAAAAAGCAGGCGATCCAGAGCGATGAAACGGCCACGGCCATCGCCGCGCCGCGAATGCGGTTCGGGAAAATTTCGGAAATGACTACCCACGTTACCGGCGCGAGCGACATCGCGTAACACCCGATGGCCGCCAGCACGAGCAGCAACATCGGCAGGCCCTTCACCCCTCCATGATAGCAGAAACCCATCGCGAGGTAGATGACGGCCAGCGCCGCCGAACCAAACAACATCAACGGTCGCCTGCCAGCACGATCCACCACGCCCAGCGCGACAAAAGTAAAAACCAGATTCACCGAGCCGGTCCAGGCGATGTTCTTGAGCACGCTCGATATATCGTAGCCAGCCGCGCGGAAAATTTCCTCGGCGTAATTGAAGATGACATTAATGCCGCACCATTGCTGGAACACCGCGAGCACCACGCCGAGGACAATCACCTTGCGCATTTTTGGTTCCAGCAAATCTGCGAAGCGGACCCGCTGGATTTCTTCGCTGGCGAGTGTGGATTGAATTTCAGTGACGGCTGCATTCGCATAATTCTCACCGCCGATTTTTTTGAGAATGTCGCGCGCCATGTTTGCTCTCCCATTTTTCGCCAGCCAGCGCGGGCTTTCGGGGACGAACAACATCCCGATAAAAAACAGCAATGCCGGCGCGGAGGTCAGACCGAACATCCAGCGCCAGCCCAGCTGGCCGAACCAGGAATTGCGGATGAAATCGTCCGTCGCGCCGACGGGCAGATCGCGCACGAGAAACCAGTTGATGTATTGCGCGAGCAGAATGCCGATGACAACGGTGAGCTGATTGATGGCGACCAGCTTGCCGCGAATCTGCGCGGGCGCGATTTCGGCGATATACATTGGCGAGAGGCTCGAAGCCAATCCGATGGCTACCCCACCAAAAATGCGCCACGCGATAAAAATTTCGAAATTGTTCGCTAACGCGTTTCCCAGCGACGTCACCGCAAAAATCAACGCCGCGACAATCAACAATCGTTTGCGGCCAAATTTGTCGCTCAATCCGCCCGCGACCAGTGCGCCGACCAAACAGCCGACGAGCGCGCAACTGTTCGCCCAGCCGATCTGGGCTTCAGTGGTCAGTTGAAAATATCTCTGAAAAAAGGGTTTTGCACCGCCGATGACCACCCAGTCCCAGCCAAACAGCAGGCCGCCCATCGCCGCGACAACGGAAATGAGCCACACATAGGCGAGGTTATAACTAGCCTTCAACGTGGAGACTTCGGTTTGAGCTGCGGTTATCATGTCAAAAAATCTTCGGATGTGTGTGCGCTATGGTAATTTAAGGAGAAAGTATTGTTGGGTGGAGTTGGAATTAACAGCGTTTGTGGCACTGAAGTTCCCGCTGGCATCAAACGTGTTCGTTGCCACCGGGGTCCAGTTGGCCAATGGCGCAGCCAAGTTCGTCGAAGTCAGCACAAAATAGGATCCGTTTGTCGTTCCACCCGTGCCGTTAAAGATCAGATTGCCACCCGATACCGCTATGCTGCCGATCACTGGTTGAGTTGTTGCTGCCACAACATTCAGAATGCCAGTGTTCAACTGTGTCAGATCCCATGCCAACCCCGTTCCCGGTGTGGCTGGTGTGATGCTGGCAAACGAACCGGAATAACTTGCTCCGTAAAAAATCTGAAAGCTGTTGCCTGCGACCAGCGGCGATCCGCTGATGTTTGCCAGATTCAGCGCGCCACCGTATGTAATGCCGGCACCCGCCTGAACTTCGTCGTTGGTTCCAGAGCCGTTGAGTTTGATGATCGTGGTGCCATTCAGGGCGATGGCACCACTTGCGGCAATGACTCCGGTGCTGTTTGCACCGGAGTTTATTCCCAACAGGGTGTTAGTGCCCGCCGGAGAAAACGTCGCACCCGCAGAAATCGCCAAACTGCCGTTGACATTGCCAATGCCTCCCAGAGTTTGGCCGCTGGCCAACGTCAGTGTTTGATCTGGCCGTCCGCTTACGTCCAACGAATCGTTGGCCGGATTATTGCCGCCAAAAAAGATAAGGGAACTCTGGGAGAGCGAACCGTTGCCGCTCAATCCTAAAGTCAATCCGCCGCCAATGACAGTCGGCCCACTGTAGGTATTTGAAGCCGTGAACACCACTTCGTTGTTGTAAATGTTCCAGACAAATCCGCCGGGACCACTGATTACATTGGTGAAGGTTATTGTGCTGTCGCTAACTTGCATGGCAATCACACCGTTCAGTGTGTAGGTTCCGTTCATGGCCTGCCCCGAACCACTGCCGTTGTAAAAACTCAATTGCGCCCCACCTTCCAAGTTCATGTTGGCGTTAAAGAATGTGCTGGGCGACGTGCGGATGGCAATGCTGGCATTTGTCAGCACGTGAATGTTTTTGTAAAAGCCGCTGTTCGGTCCATACGAACTATTCCAGACGGTGAGCGCAGTTCCGGCGTCAACCGTAATGGTCTTGGTAGGATCACCAAGACCAGCTCCGAGTCCTTTTAGTCCCCAACTGCCTTGGGCAAGTTCCATGTCACCAACATTAGTCGCTATGGTCACTGTATCCCATTCACCATAACCACCATTTGGGTTGCTGATCGTCACTTTGTAAGGGCCTGCCAGCGTCGAACCATCCCCGAGATCCCAGCGGCTGTTGCCGCCGCTGGCGGAACCAAATGTTGTGTCACCAACCAAAGTGATGTCCAATACCTGGTCATATTGCACACCGCCACTGTTGAAAAGCGCGCCTTCACCATTCACACCCGCCCCGAAAATGGTGATCGGCTTATTGCCGACCATGGCAGTGCCGTCAAAATCCAGAGTCCCGCCATTGGTAATCGTGATAGATGAAACTGATGTCAGCGTGTTGCTGGCGGTCGCAACCACGCCGCCGCCAATGGTCACAGGACCAGTCAAACCGCCCGCAACCCCAAGGGTCAAGGTGCTGCCACCTTCCTTTAACAGGCTACCCGACCCGCTGATCGTGCCGGGACCGCTGAAAACAAAATTGTTCGTGCTGGAATTAACCGTAGTCCCCCCCGGAGAAACCGTCCCGTTGACAGTCACAGTGGTCGGCACACCCGCCGTGTCATCAAACAATACCTGGTCGTTGGCGTTGAACACCACCTGTTGACTGTTGCCCATGTTGATCCAATTGGCCGAATTAGCCGTGTCCCAGATCCCGCTGTTTCCGTTCGCGCTCCATTGGAGATTGGCAGGCGAATCAAAAATTAAGCGGAACAATTTCGCCTGCTTGGCATTCAAGCTCACGTTAAAAGAACCGGACACGACGGCAGTGGTTCCATCCCACAAGTTGGTTTCGATAAAGTTGCCTGTCGGCAGCCCGGCGCGACTTAAACTAACGATCTCATTGGTTCCTTTGGAGGTATAGTTAAAAACGGCTATGCTCCAAGTCGAGGCATTCTCCTGCCGAACAAAAATGTTGGCCGCACTGGTTCCCGTGTTGCCTTCGACCGGGGTGAAGGTCTGGCCGACGCGAGCGACACTGTTAATAGCGGCGTTGGTCAGGCACATTTGCGCGGCTGCCTGGCTGGCGGAGTTGGTCAAGACATCACCGTCGAGAAATATTCCGGTCACCGCACCGCAGATAAGCCGGCTTTGGTTTTCGTTGGTGGTGGCACCATATCCATTAAACACCATGATATCCGGATCATTAAACTGATACAAGCCGTCGAGCCACCAACCATATGAAACGGAATTCATTGTATAGGCGGTGTTACTGATCAAGGAGGTATACGAATCGCACGCAATGCGTCGAGCATGACCGTATTGGTAAGGAAAAAGCGGGGCGATCGACTCGCTCATGAACATGCGGCCATTGATTTGGCTTATGATGTAAGACATCCCTTCATTGTAAGCCTGAATGCCGGTGGTTGCGTTGGGGTCATAGTGAACGCCCTCAAGCGCGCCGTGTGACATAAAATCCGATTTAAGGTAATCAAAACCAAAATAGGTAAAAAGATTCACATAATACTGGATCAATTGCTTAACGCCGGGGTGAGTCGGATCCAGGGCAATACCGCCGTCAATCGTCTGCACGTTTCCATTTGTGGTTTTTAAATAGGCATTGCTCCAATAATAGGTGGTGCTGCCGGTCATCAGCGAATTTGACCCTTGACTTGCAGTGCCCCAATAGACAAAGGGCGTCCAATAAATTCCTGCTTTCTGCCCGTTCGCGTGACAATGATTCGCAAATTGCTGCAATTGTGTGTTGCTTAAATTACTCCAGTAAGAATCCAGATTGATATAAACCGTCCCCTGATTGGCAAACCCACCAACTTCCAAATTAGTGTGGAAAAAATCCGAAACTGCGATGGCGGCGGCATAACTGATGTTGTTCTGGTAATTGGTGACGCCCCAACTGTTCCACCCGAATGGCACGGCATTGGTCCAGGGCAGCTTTGGAGCGTATTTCGTGTTTTCGACAGCATAACTCTCCATGGTTGTCCGCCAATCGGCTCCAAAACCGACAAAGACTGTTGGCGAAGATATTGTAGTTCCTGAAACGTAACCGTGCGGCGCGACATCCCACGGCGAGATAGCGCCGCCATAGACATTCATTTGATTTAATTTGTTGTTCGCACCGTTGAAATAGACGCCGGTCTTCCAGGTGTCATGGGTAACCGAGCCAACCACCAATCCGTTGCGGGTGGTATTGTCATAAAATGCCGACACCTCATAGCTCGTGCTTGAACTGTTAATGGACATGGCATTGTAGGTAACAAAGTCGTCATTATCGAACGGAACAAACAGCGCTCGATTATCATTGGTGATGCCAATATCCACCCCGCCGGTTGTGCTCACAACAACCGGACCCATCCAATTGGCGCTCAAGCCCGAACCAACCATGGCCACGCTTGTCAGAAAACTGTCGTTTTGATCGAAGATGAAGTATTGTTTCATCATGGGCAAACCGCCGCCCTGGGACGTGACAACAACTTGATTGCTGCTGACGACCGTATAAGTCCGGTTGCTATAACCAGCGTTGTTGCCTGTGATATATCCCGTGCTCAAGCCAACACCAGCATAGAAGGCGGATATTTTTTTGGAGTTCTGCCAGTAAAAATCCGTCGTGCCTGCACTAAGATTATACTGCAGCGTCACATCGGCATTAGACATGATGAGCAGATTGCCTGCCTGCTGGAAAACGGGTTGCCCACAGACAGTCGCTAGAGAATATGCAAAAAAGCAGACCGGAAGGATCCGGCGCGACAGATTGGCAATCATTCTATTCATCCTGTGTTGAATCCCTGAAATTCGGACAATGTATTGTGCCATCATAAATCAGATGGTCCCAAATGAAATATTTGTCATTCGGCCCATCTTATTACAAGCCGTTATTGGGCAATTGTGGGGCAGCCGACATAAATTCGGAATAGCTTTCACGGCGTCCGAGGCGATGACGTTTGCCAGTCGCGGTGCCCAAGAAGTCCCGGCAAAAATCATCGCCGCGGCGACGAGCAACCGTTTCCGGCCACATTTGTTACTCAACGCACCCGCCGCCAGTGCGCCAGCCAAGCACTCTGTGAAAACGAAGCTATTGGCCCAGCCAAACAGTAGGCCACCCATCGACGCAACGATAAAAATAAGCCAGACGTGGCCGAGGTTGTCATCGGCCTTGAAATCGGAAGGTTCAACTTGTATGTCGGTGATCAAAAATTTTCAACTTATTTCAATCCTTGTAAGGATCAATTTGGTATTGCCCGGCATGGCTAGCAGAAAGGCATCGTTTCTTCTCCCTGCCAGTTGCAGGTAACATAGATTCAAGCTCTCAATGCCGATTTTCTTCAAGGCGTTGGCGCATCTTGTGGAATCCAGCCACGATGCCAATACAAGCTCCATAGTTTTTGAAGCTTGATGTTTTCTGCGTGTCCATCCGTAAAGCCGATATTAACCGCCCCAGGCAAGGCCGATCCCTTGGCCAAGCTCCTGGGGGCACTGGTAACACCATGCCGGGCGACGGTGACACGGTTCAGTCCCTCGTAGGAGGCGTTTCCGCTGTAGAGATTGTAAGCTGCCCCGCCGCCCGCCCCGCCGCCCGCCCCTGAGCCTAGTCCTGAGGCTGGCGATCCAGAGGACGGCGAATCGTTTTCCCCCGGGCAGCAGTTAATCCAATAAGCGTCAAAAAACATTGGGGTCAATGTCGGGTTTTGAACGGAAGCGTCGTTTCTATAAGCACCACCAGGGTAGGTCGTTAGATTGGCTCCAAAGCCACCGTCCAACCATGAATTGTAACCGTAGCTGCAGGAATATCCCGGATTGGAAATGGTCCATTGCCACGCAGCGTCAGCGGTTCCTTGAGGGTTGGTCAGATTATTCGGATTGCCTTTGTTCGGGGCGGCGGGGCAAATTAACACATTGGTGGCGTTGCCATAAAACGACAACATGGCTCCCATCCAGTCTCCCTGACTCAAACTTGGATTATTGGTGTTTATCGGACCGACCCAGACGTTGTAGTCGCCAACATACATGACATTGGCCAGGGTCAATTGTTTGATATCGTTGAGGCAACTGGTCTGCTGCGCCCGGCGTTTGGCACCGGCCAAAGCCGGCAGCAGCATCGCCGCCAGAATGGCGATGATGGCAATCACCACCAGCAATTCTATCAAAGTAAATCCTGTTTGTTTTCGCATTCGCTTTTCCATACTTAATGCTTTGCTGCTGTTTGTTGAATCGCTTTATCAAGCAAGCCGCCGGAGGCTGTTTCGCCTTCGGCGACACTGCTGTCAACCCCGACTCAAATCTATCACGGTTGTTTGATGATATAGAACTGTTGCTTCGCGGTTCCCACCGCATTGGTGGATGAGAAATTGCCGCTGGCATCAAAGGTTCCGTTGGTCAGCACATTCCAACTGGCGAACGGCGTGGCCACATTGGTTGTGGTCAACACATGATAGGTGCCATTGTCCGTCCCGCCGGTGCCACCCAAGATCAAATTGCCGCCGACGATCTTTGGATTGTTCAACACCACGTTTGAGGCAGCAACCACATTCACATAACCAGTGTTCAACTGTGACAAATCCCATGCCAGTCCGGATCCAGGCGTGGCCGGTGTGACGTTCGCAAAGGAACCGTTGTAGCTCGACGCATTGAACAACTTGAAGCTGTTGCCTGCCGCCAAGGTTCCCGCGATATTGTTCAGGCTTAATGTGCCGCCGTAAGTGATGCTGGCACAGGTGATCTGGTCGCGCGTTCCGGCGGTCTGGCTCAAATCCATGAAGGTTGTGCCCGACAAGGCCACGGCATTGGTCACCGTCAGCGTTCCAATGGTTCCAGCGCCACCAGGCAGAACGGACGCCCCGGCACCAACCGTCAAGTTACCATTGATTGTTCCATCACCCTGCAATGTTTGTCCTAGAGCAAGCGTCAGCCTCTGATCAGAACGACCGCTTACATCCAAGATTGCGCTCGCCGCCAGACTGATGTTTGTGCTGGCCGAAATCGAACCATTGCCGATCAACGCGAGTTCCATGCCGGAACGGATGTCCGTGATGCCCTGGTAGGTGTTGGCAGCGGCGAAGACCAGCGGGTAGCCGCCGTATTGATTCAAATAAAAACCGCCCGTGCCACTGATGACGTTGCTGAAGGTAACTGGGGCGTTGCCGATCTGGAAATTCGCCAACCCGTTCAGAGTGACCGTTCCGGCGATGGCGACGCCGCTACCGCTGCCGCCGTTCACGCTGAAGAAATACAGGCCCGCATTGTTCTCCAGCACAAACGAGGTTTTCAGCCGGTAATCACCCGCGCCGCCGCTGGGCTGGTAATTCAAGGTGGCAGTGGGCAGGATATGGACTACTTTCGCATAACCATTGTCACCGCCGGCAACCACGCCATGCTGGATGTAGAAGAGAATGTTGGAATGCAGCGTGAGGATATTGGTGGGATTTCCCAAGCTGACCCCCAAGTCCTGCGTGAGCAACTCCTGCTGGCTGCCGGCGCTTGTGTAAAGATCAATGTTTCCAAGATTCGTATCTATGCCGATATCATACCATTGCGAATAACCGCCGACAGTGACGGTGAGGTTATAATTGCTGCCGCCGCTGCTCAACGTGGTGCCAGCGCCGGGATAGCCCCAATCGAACCGGCCAGAGCCGCTGATCATGGTGTTGCCGGTCAACTTGATGTTTTGACCGAGGCCGAGCGTGGCACTGTCGCTGTAAAGCGGGCCGCCGGTGAATTGTATGGCCCCCTGACCATTGGCCCCCGTGCCGGACACAACAATCGGTTTGTTGCCAAAGCCGGCGTCGCCAGCCGAATAAGCTCCGGACAAATTCACTGCTAGCGTGGCACCGTTGCTGATGGTTAATGTGCCATTTGGCGCTCCCGCCGCAGAGGTGAGACCAACAAGATTCACCGTGCCAGCGCCGATTGTGAAGTTGCCGGTGAAATCGTTGACGTTGCTGATGGTCAGCGTGCTGCTGCCAAGCTTGACGATGCTCGCGGTGCCGCTGATTTTGCCAGCGCCGCTGATGGAGTAGTTCACGCTCGAATTGTTCGTCATCACGCTGGGCGCAACCACTTGTCCGCTGCCGATCACCAGGTTCGTCACCGGATTCGGTGCGGTTAGGATTCTGTCATCCAGCAGCACGATATCCGCAGTGTAGAACTGGTCTTCGGCATGCGTGGTCAGATTGGTCCAATTGAAAGAACTTTGAACATCCCATTGACCGTTGTTGGCCCCGTTGTTCCAAGCCAGAGTATTGGCTACGCCCGAAACAATCAGCTTCACCTGGTGAGCCGTGCTGGTGTCAATGGTGAAACTGTAACGGGACTGGGCTACGGTAGCTGCCGTGCCGAACGAGCCAATGAGATTGCCGGTGTATGTGAATAACGTGTAAGTCCCGGTCGCCAGTGTGCCGACGAGAGGGTTGATGGTGATGTTGTTGCCGTTCACGGTGAGATTACCGGTGACAGCCACGAGGTCGTTGGTTCCACCGC
Source organism: uncultured Bifidobacteriaceae bacterium (assembly GCA_964538105.1). Taxonomy (GTDB): domain Bacteria; phylum Verrucomicrobiota; class Verrucomicrobiia; order Limisphaerales; family UBA11358; genus UBA11358. The sequence goes on along the minus strand of CAZIFP010000006.1, from coordinate 7,954 downwards.
CAATGGTGAGAGTGGGCGCCAAGTCCATCGTCACAGCGGCACTCCCTTCCAACGTCAAACCACCCTGGGCATTGAAAGTTCCCGCCACGCTGGCTGCTCCCGGCTGAAACGTGCCGCTGACATCAACCAATCCGCTGGCCGAGCCCGAACCGGCGAGGGTGGTGTTGATTTTGTCCGTGACCGTGCCTCCGATGCTGCCATTCAGCGTGACCGTGCCGCCGTTCACATACAGGTTTCCTGTATATGACGGACTGTTGCCTGCCAGCACCAATGACCCGCTGCCGCCGCTCATATACAAGGTGCCAGTGCCAGACAGGATGTTGCTGAGCGTCAAGGAAGTGCCGCCGCCGACCTGAACGGTGTCGAAACCGGGTTCCAAGGTCATCGCGCCGTTCATGACGTTATTGCCGCCGGCGGTTTGGACGAGGCCGCCTTGAAAATCCACGCCTTTGTTGACATAGGAAGTGCCGTAAAAAACCAAGGTTGAGTTGGCCGACAAAGTCAGCGTGTTCGCTGGGTTGCCAAACGAGTTTTGACCGACCAGGCCCCAAGAGCCGCCGGTAAGATTGATGTTGCCCAAGGCCGCATCAACCGTCGTATTTTGCCATTGGAAATAAGTATTGCCGTTCAAGGTCAGGTTGTAGGCATTACCACCCGTGCTCAACGTGGCGTTGATTAAATCAATACGGTTCGCCAAGTTAAATGTGGTGTTGCCTGCCAGGGTGACGGAACCCAGTGAAGGATATCCGCCGGAACTGTTATAAATCACGCCATTGCCATCCACGCCCGTGCCGGAAGCGATGATGGTCTTGGTCTGGGAATTATTGTTGATGTCCAGTGCGGAGCCGCTGGCGACAGTAATCGTGCCGCTGCCACCGCCTAACGCGGAGGAACTGCCGACTTGCAAAGTGCTGTTGTTGGTCACCAGAACATTGCCGGTAAAAGTATTATTGCCCCCCAACGCTAGCGTGCCGCCGGTGCCAGCCTGTGTGAATGAACCAGCGCCGGAAATGTTATTATTCACCGTCGGGCTGTCCGAACGGGCAAAAGCCAAGGTGCCATTGTCCGTCACTGGGCTGGATGGCAGCGAGCCATTCACGTCGTTGTTGCCGACCTGCAATGTGCCACCACTGATGGTGACGCCGCCTGAAAAATTATTGATTCCGGAATTGTCCACAATCAACATTCCCGACCCCTGTTTTAGCAGGCTGCCGGATCCACCGATGGAGCCGCTGCCGTTAAACGTATAGGCCGGCGAGGTGTTGCTCACAGTGATGCCAGCTGGCGAGAGTGTAGTCGTGAGATTGACGGTGCTATTGATCGCTCCGTTTAAGAATTGCACAAAATCTCCATCGACATAAACAGCCGGGCCGCTGGAGGTCCAGTTTGCCGTGCTGGTATCCCAGTTGCCGCTGCTCGATCCCGTCCAGGTTAAGGTGCCGGAGCCGGCGGTCAACACTAAATCAATTGTGGAGTTGGCCGAATTATTCACAAGGTGACCTGCATACAACGGTGGCAGCGTGCCGACGCCGAAGTGGTAGCCGGCGCCACCAATGCTGCCGGAGTATTTGACCAGCGGAATCTGCACCGGATAACTGGGAAAGGCAGGCGCTGCCGTGATGTTGATGATGTTAGTTGTGCCGCCAGTCGTGAGGCTGGTGACCACAATGTCATTGGATGGTGAAACGGACGCCAGCGCGAAGCTAAAAGCCGAATTGGAGGCGGTAATAGTGCTGATGGGAGCTGCGACTGTTCCGGCTTTGCCTGAAAGCATCAACGCACCGTTTTCGAGATTGATGGTGCTTGCCCCGCCTTCGCTGACAATGTTATTGGCCGCCACCGCACCGCCATTGACGTTTATGGTGGCAGCGCTTCCCGGCGTCAGTGTGCCGGTAACGGAGGCCAAGGTCAGCGTGTTGTTGACGGTCAAAGTCGCGTTGGTGCCGATATTGACGATACCCACGCCCGTGCCGCCGCTGCTGACTTCCTGGTTGCCAATGGTGGCGTTGTTCGCATTGACGCTGCCAATGTTAAAGTTCAAGGTGCCTTGTGAATTGGCTCCTGCGTTGCCACCCTGCCCCAGTTGCATCGTGTCCGCCATCACCGTGACGTTGCCGCCGGTAAAATCGCAAGTGGCAGTGCCGGCAACTTGCGAATTGCCGTTGGCGTTGCCAATATAAAAGTTAACGATGCGTCCATCAGCGCCATTCCCGCCCAAATAAGCCACCGGCACATTCGCCCCGCCCACGAAGGCCGGGTTGAAGGCCATCACGGCCCCGGCTGACCCGGTGCCCGGGCCACCCACAACCAGGTTGCCGGTGCCGGTCAGGATGTAGTTATAGATCCCCAGATAGACCCCGCAGGTCAGGGAACTAGTGCCGGGCGTGTTGCAGACTTGAAAATCGTTCCCCAGGGAAATCACGTTGGTCTTGGCCAGATACAGCGTGCCGTTTTCGTTGGGAGGAAAGCTGTTTGCGGTTTGGTTTCCGAAGGCCACATAGATGAAATTACCGCTGCCCGCGCCCGCGTAGTCGTTGAAGGTATCCAGACCCGAAAGGTCCAGGGTGATATTATGGATATCGCCCGAGCTTGGTGATCCCTGGCTCACCCAAAGGTTGGCACTCGAGCCGGCTAATTGCAATGTTCCGCCACTGCCCGTAAAGGCGATCGTCTCCATAGCGTTGGCAGGAGCAGGGCTGCTTCCACTTAACTGGTCGGCACCCACGGTCAGGAAGCCGTGATTGCCCACCCCGACCGTCAGGGTAACCCCCGGATCAATCAGCGTCGTGTAATTGCCGTTCGTGGGGGTATAGTCCAGCTCCCAAATCGGCATTTGGGCCACGCCAGTGGCACCGTCAAGCACATTGTTGATGGAAAAAACTGAATTAAGGTTTGCTCCCGTGCCAGTAAATTGAACCTGATTGTAATACGTTTGCTGCGGACTGGTCCAGTTGGCGGCGTCGGTCCAATTGGTGGTCGCGCTCACGCCGGGGACACCGATCCATTGCTCGCTCGCGGCCGATCCTGAAAACGCAGCAAAAGCAGAAAGTGCCAGCACTATTGCGACTTTTACTTTCGCCGTTAATTTGGCAATCTTGGACTCTGTCTTCATATTCGTGATTTGGTTTGGGGGTTGGGTTTTATTTTGAGGATATTCAGGCAATAATAGTTCGGCAGAGGATGTTGTTTTCATATCTGCTTAGCGGTTTTATCTGACAAGTCATAACGTAAAAGCTTTCCATTCAGTGGCCATTTATCGCAATTAATCACATTATCAACTTTGATAATCCCGCGATGAGCACTCTCAAAAAGCACGCACTTTCACGACAATTCAAATGCGATTTAAGAAACTCTACATCACATCGAAAGAAATGGGAATGGACATTCTAACGCTGTGCATGGACAATTGACCTGTCCTTTTGCCATCCGATTGTGCGGAACTATGCGCCATAACGCCGCCGGTGTTCCGATGGCGAATGGTTGTGCAGCTTCTTGAAGGCGCGGGAAAAGTAAAACTGGTCGGAAAAACCGAGCAGATCGCCAATTTGTTTGATTGGCAAACTAGTGGTATTCAGCAACTGCACCGCCCGTTGCATGCGCAGGTGATTCAGGTAGCTTAATGGAGCATAACCTGTCACCCGCTGAAATGATGTCGTGTAATGAGATCGCGACAGATTCACAAGCGCAGACAGCGTCGCCACTTTTAAATGCTCTCGCAAATGCCCCTTCATAAAATCAATACTCTTCGTTATCCGCTCGCGGACACTGGTTTCTCCATATCCAAACTCATCCTTGTGGCGTAAGATCAAGCCCATCAGGTGGGTGAGTGAGTGCGCGGCATAGATCAGGTGCGTCAGGGTAAAACCATGCTCAAGCCCTTCCAATACATCTTCAAAAAGTGAAAGCAACTGCACATCCCCGCCTAAGGACACCACCGGTTTCTCTTTTGTGACTCCAAGCAGCCCCAGATAAACTGGCACATTTAGCCCCACCGCATGAAACCAATAGATGGTCCACGGTGTTTTTTTGCATGCCCCATAAACATGCGGCGTGGAGACAGGCAGCACCAGCAGCTGGTTTTTAGCTACCTCATGTTTCCGTCCGGCGATTTCACACCAGCCTTTCCCTTCAGCACAATAAATAAATATTACTTCCGGACATCCATTTTCCCGCGCGCAAATGTGACCGCTGGCTTTGGGATAATACCCCGCATCCGTAGGCAAAAGTTGCTTGAGCAGCGGATTCTGCAAGGCAGTGCCAAAAGTTGGACGTGGCAAAACCACGAGCCGCTGGCCCGCAAACCCTTCGTGCTTTTCACGCCACTTCATACATGGAATTCAAGAGGTTATAAAAATAACTACCAGCATCGTCGCGTCATTGCAACTTTTTCATGAGCATGCCGTGTAATGTTGGGTGTCATAAAGCTAACAAAAAAAGCCGCCACTCTAAGTGACGGCCTTTTCCGTGTTAAATGGAATCTTAGCACTTCCGTTTCCGCGCCAACACGGTAAGTGCAACCGCTCCAACGCCAAGCAAAGCCAGACTTCCAGGTTCAGGCACAGGCGCGAAAGTTAAATTATAGCCGACATTTGGAGCCGGATAAATTGAATCGTTCGCGCTCGTTTGGTTAATCGACGGATTTGGATTACCCGCGTCAGATGTGTTGCCATCATATATTCCCGCGCGCGTAAATTCGTAACCGGCTGATCCCTGAACAAATGGACCGTTAGGAGAACTTGGACTCTGGACTCCATTCTCCACATTCCATGTGATCTGGCCGTTGTTCCCATTGTCCGGCGAAGTATTGCTGATCAGGTCTCCCCAAGAGTCCACACCACCAACCACCGTGGCACCAAGCCAGTAATAATGCTGATACGAGAGAGTCACAGTTGGCACTGACACCCAAGCATAGCCATTCGCCCACAGAGTTGGAGCTCCCGCCGACAAGACAGCAGAAGAAACGACACTGCCGTTGGCCTGGTCCCAAAGTGTAATGGTATGGCTTATAGCTAAGGGCGCATCGTTGGGGTCGGCGTAACCAAGATAGTTTTCGCTCACATTATAGAAGTAAGGCGTGTAGAATATACCGCCGACAATTCCGGTAAAACCGTTTTGACTGAGGCCTGTCAAATTGACGTTTGGCAGATAAAGCTGGGTGTTATTATTTTGGTCTCCGTTAACTGTTTGCGCAAAAACAGCCGGGGCGAAAGGAAGAAACGACATTACCCCAATGATGACTGAAAGAATTGTTCTTTTCATTTGTTGTTTAATTGATTGTTACCATTCTGTTAATTTTTACATGCACTCTAGTTTTAAACAGACCTTTACATCGGATTTGGATGCGTTGGTCATGATGAGATATTAACATGGCATCCGTTTATGGGAATGGACAACTCACCGAACAACATGGACATTTGACCGCTCAATACCGATGTGTTTAGAGGTTTGTGAAATTTTCATTCTGCTCATCGGCTGTAAAAGACCGGTGATACTGAACAATCCGTGGCTAGGGCTATCAAGTTTTCAATTCGCTTGAAAATCCCCGATCACAAAATAATCAAAGAACAAACGAAAACATAAACTCAAACCAGCGCTTGGACTAACACCTCATGTGGACCTGAAAAGTGAACCCTCTCAACCCGTTTAACGTCCATCATCTATAAGCAGGTCTGCGTAGAATCGCGCCGAGCCTTCCATAATCGGATAATCAAAATCGAAATGCAACATCCGCGCCGATTGACCCAGCCGTGGATGTTGTCGCCCCATAGATAAGAGCCGCCCACGCCGATCCATTTCACCTTCCAGAGTTCGCCCAAAAAGTCCAACACCAGTCGTCCGTGAACTTCATAAACATACGAAGTGTTCAAACCATCTTGGAGGTCGCCAAATAAATCGGTCCGGCTGAAATAACCGCCGGTTCGCAACTCGTGGCCAAACAGTTCAACGTCGAGCGGAACATCAACGTCAATTTTATTGACCCATGCTTCGGAATCACCGTTGATGTTAAGATTCGGCGAGGAACTGCTGAAGCTCTCCGTGTAAAAATAAGTCGGTTCCGAAGAGAGCGTGAAAATTGTGCGGTGCCAGGTATATTCGTATTGCAGGTTCAATGAGGGCCGGATCGTCCAAGTGTCCACGTTCCAGTCAACCAATCCAAGTTGCCTGGCTTCGGGCAGATTTGCCAGCGCAAATGTGCTTCTGGCAGTATAGCTATTTTCCGTATGCCCATACATTCCCATTACCGTCGGTGCGATGCTGAAATGGTCATCGAACCAAAAACGTGCGCCGCCGCCGAACTGGATGGCGAATGTCTTGTATTCGCTGGTGTCACCGTCCAGCAAACCAGATTGGAAATTATTCTTGGCCGTCAGGTAACCCATACTACCCTGCAGGCGTGGCTGCCAGCCGATGCCAAGATTGCCAAGGGGTTGCGGAGCGCCAACGTCGCCCGAACCGCCGAACTTAGTCACGTTGATGTTTGCATTATTGCCGCCGCCGGAGGAAAAGAATGCGCCACCCCCAACCCCATAATCGCCGCCCAGAATTGTCGCGGCTTCAACACGGTTGCCGATTGTATTTCTAAAATCATTAATTTCAGAAGACGTAAGCGCTGCCGAAGCGGGGATGACCAATAGCAATGACGTGGAAACTCCGACGAACATGCCTGTGCGGGGAGATACCGAAGATATCCAGGTATGTTCTTTGAAATTCATAATTTGACGAGGCCGTAAGATTGATCAACACCGCCATCGCATAAAACTTCCTGCCTCAAGGATACAACCAGACCGGTTATTTTTTCGGAAAGAGAAAGAAAAGTCCTCGTATTGGCGGTCAACACTTCTTGGGATTCAATCGAATCTGAAATCCGAACGGAGTCCTTCAGCCGCGCAAATGCAGTTTCTAATGTCTCCGTCCCGTCACGCGCATTACCCTGCAGTCGGTCGGCCATGCCGTCCAGTGTGTGTGCCAGGCATTCCTCGAACTCATACTGGGCGAGGCGAACCCGTTCAGGCAATTCGAAACCGGGAAGCTGCAGGCGATATTTAACCAAGGCCACGCAACTGATAAATAGCATTCGCAATTGCAGCTGCCAACCGAGAATTCGACTTCGCAACGCCAAATCCCGCTGCCGGGAGGGACCAAATTCAAACCACACAACGTCTGCGAGAGCCCTGATCTGGCTGAAACGGTTATCCGCCTGCGCTCCACTGTTTCTGCTCGCCAAACCGCAGACTTAAGCTGGATTAACCCACATCTATCCCCGGTAAATTCAATCGAAGGCTGCTTTGGATTTGTTTACGCCAATCCTTCATCACTTCCGCCTGCTCCGCATAGTCCAGCCATTTTGCCACGGCAGCCCGGACTTCCTCGATGATGGCTTCGGCCCGACCGCGTTTCATCAAGGCGCTTTTGGCGCAGGCGCGAAAGTCCGCCAGCGTGAATCCATCGTGCTTGCCGTTCATCGTCATCTGGTGCCGGGCGGTCCAGTTGCCGTCCGGGTTGTAGCTGTAAATCACGTCGAACGCGGGTGCGAGTGACCAGCGCCCCGTCTTGTCCATCAGAAAGGCGATGTTCTTGACGTGGTCGTCCTGATTGCGGGCAATGATGTTGAACACCATCCGCCGGAATTGTTCCTCCACGGTTGCCATCGGCAAATTCAACTGGCGGATGACCAGGAACGCCTGCTCGTAAGCATACGCTCCCGCGTTGTTGAAATCAAAATGCGCCAGCGCGCAAAGTGATTGCATGTGCAATTTCTCACCACCGTCAAGCCGGTCAAAACGCCGGGTCATGAAATGACGCCGACCGCCTTCTTCCAGCAAACGGCATTCACTCATGGTGATACCCGCCGCCTTGGCCATTAAATAATACGCGTATTCAATCGCACCATAGCCTTTCGGGTCTTCGAGTTCCTTGTCCTTGTTGCCGGTGACGCCGTCAAATTTCAGCAGCC
>CAZIFP010000005.1:0-27006 GCA_964538105.1 uncultured Bifidobacteriaceae bacterium | reverse complement strand
AAGCCTTCGCCGGTGGCGGGATTTTTGGATTTGCCCATGCGCCAGCCTACGGCAAAAATCCGGCGCGTTCAATTCTTAACCGCGAAATACTCGAAATGGGCGAAGAGGAATTTACAACTTTTGATTCGCGCGGTTCGCGGTTGATGAATCTGTGTCCACCCGGGTTATTTAATTTCCGGATTCTGATAACCGGCCAAGGGCAGCATGGTTTCTGCATATCGCCTGCCCAGTTCACGGTAGCCGGCCGGATCGAAATGCAGATGGTCCGGCGGAATGGCGGTGCAACCGGCCGAAGAAACGACATGCGCGGTGGAAATGGTCTTCGGCAGTTCGTCAATGATCTGGTTCATGGCCGCGCATTGGCCATACTGGTCGGCATTCACGACTTCACCGGCGAGCAATGGCACGTCTTCGGCTCTTAGATTCAGGTCTGCAAGCAGATTTTCGTAAACAACCTTGACCTTGTTGGGCCATTCCTTGTCGCCGGTGTTTGACTCACCCTGATGCAGCAGGATTCCTTTGATGACACCCGCCTGCTGGGCCAGTTTGGCCGCGTCCACCAGATGTTGATAGGGGTTTCCGTCGTAAGCCTTGATGATGCCTTTCATCCATACAGGAGCATTCGAAGCATACGACTGGTAATTATCCTTTTCGAACAGCTCAATTTTACAGCCGGCCACCGAAACATTAACAACGCCCACCCGAATGTTCTTCGGAAGACTGGCAACCAGCGTCCGGCCAAAAAAATCGGCGGGGCAAAGGCCGGTGGAGGGGCGGCACAACGGAGGGACGGCGACATACCAGCCGCCTTTTTTTCTGTCCTGCTTTGGAAAATCAACCGTGGCCAGGACCTGAAAGCGGGCATCCACGTTCGTCCTGTCCTGGTTTTGAATTCCCGGGAAGCCCTCCATGTTTGACTGGCCAAAGCACACGAAGATCCAGAAATTCGTGTCCTGGGAAAAAGCGTTCATGTTTAAGAACAGCAATCCTGCCAGAACGAGCCATCGCGGTTTTATTTTCATTGGAGTTAGATTTGATCCCAGGTTAAGCCAAAGGAAGCCGGAAGCCAAGCATTTGGATTCATGGTTGCAGCGCATCCGACGGAGCTTGTCCGACGACACCGGTCACGGCAGCAGCACCCGGTAAAACTTCTGCGCATGACCCGTCACGTCCGGATCGGTCCAAAGACACGGCGTCGAGGTCAAGGTAAGATTGCTCACGGTCTGCCAGTCCGTCTGGCCGAGCGCATCCAACGTCTGTATCTGATACGTCACTCCGGCGGGGCCGGAAAGTGAAACGACTCCGGGCAGACCGGGAATTGCCTGAAGCACGATGACCGGTGCGGACTGGCAGATCACACTGTTGAGCGTGAGAAAGCTGCCATTTCCAAAGCACGTCCCAAACGCCGTGGTTTGAGCATTGGTCACGGCGGTCCAATGAACCAGATCGGCGGAATAATTCGCGTTGACGCCGCGGCTCACCGCCACCCAGTATCCGTTGCCATACGCCAGACCTTCCGGGCGTAGTAGGGAGTTTGCGCCGCGGAACGTCCAGTTCGTGCCATCGTCGGAGGTGAACGTGTAGCTGTGGTTGTCAAAAGCGACAAACATATTTCCACCCGAACCAATCATGTAAAGGCTGTTGGTCATGCCGGTGGGCTGGCTCCACCACGAAATGCCGTCGGCAGAAAGCAGGTTCGTTCCAATCGCCAGCGGATAAACAAACAGCCCGCCGCCAAAGGCCAGTCCGCCGGTGGGTTTGTTGGAGGCGACGTAATAGTTGCTCCAAGTCACGCCGTCGGTTGAGACCAGCGACCAGTTGAACGCCGGCGCAATGGTGTAGCCGAGCGCGACGAAACGCGAGTTGCCCCAAAATATTTTTTGCAGATAGATATTGGTGCCGGGCGAGTGATCCTCCCAGTTGACGGCATTGGACGACGTCAGCACCGTCCCCCCGTAGCCCACCGCCACGAATTTACCTGCACCGAAAGCGACGCTGTTGAGGACCTGCGTGGTAAGATTGGTAACGGTCCACTGGCTGCCGTTGGTGGAAGACGCCACCGCACCCGAGCCGCCGACCGCGACATAGGCACCGCCGCCATACGCCGCGCTGTAGAATGCGGTCGGGCCATTGGTGAAACGCGAATACCACACATCCAGCGGATTCGCCGCGCAGGCCAGAACCGGCCCGAGGAACACGAGCAGGACGGTGGAAAGCTGGAGTTTCGCCTTCATCAGGGTGTAAACCATTAGACTCCGATCAGGAAAAAATGCAACCGGAGATTTTGCGGTTTTCAACCCGATGGCGGGAAGTGAGTTTGCAACCAGTAATAAAACTTCACGCCGACGAATCCCGATACGCCAGTTTAACAATCCCGTCGGCCACGAAGAAGATCAACGCCCCCAGCACCAACGACGGGATCCCAAAGGCGAAGAAGGAGAAAGTTGAGACCTGCTGACCGTCTTCCGTCTGGTTGACCGGAAACAGATTCTCCACGGCATTTTCAAAGCCGCCCCAGATCTCATACAAACCGTAAAGGATGATGACAAATCCCGTCGCTCTTATAAAGACGCCGAATAATTCAGACGATTTCATCGGGTGATATTATGGAACGATGCCTTGGATTGAAAAGTTAATTCAATAACAGGACTGGCATCAAGCCACCCGTCGGCGGGCCACCATGAACTCGGGTGCAAGATGTTTGAGTCATGCTTGCGGCACGCCGTGACCGCGATTCCTGCCGTCCGGCTTTTGGTCAGGCCAGGTACTACTCTTCGCTGACCTTTTCCAGCCAGTCCACCGCTTTTCCGTCGAGTTGTTCCTGAATGGCGATGTGCGTCAGGGCCGCAGTGGGCGACGCGCCGTGCCAATGCTTTTCGCCCGGCGGAAACCAGACGAAGTCACATGACCGGATCTTGTCATCTCAATAGTTCAAACGAGCGAACTATAAAATGCCGCGCGCAGTATGCAACACGCGGAATAAAAAAATTTGCGTTGGAAAATCACCACTTCATTGTCTTGCGCGCTGCCGGGCTTGTATTTGCTCTAATAGGGTGCTGGCTTCGGTATAATCCGGTTTCAGCCGCAAGGCTGCTGAAAGATAATCTGCGGCCTCAGCATCGCGGCCGAGGGCGGCGAGCGAGCACCCCATGCTGAATTGCACCGGCGCCAGATCGGGGCGGAGACGCAAGGCTTCACCGTATTCCTTCAGGGCGGCATCCGTCTGTCCGCGCCGCCACAGCACCGAACCAAGGCTCGCGTGGGCCTTGGCGTCCCAGGGTCGCAACTGAATCACCGTCTGATATTGTTCCATCGCCTCGTCGAGTCGTCCGAGCGTAAAGAAGCAGAAGCCCAAACTGGCATGGGCGTCGGCATAACTGGGATCGCAGTCCAGCGCCGCCTGGAATCTCGCGACAGCTTCGTCGAATTGATGATCTTCCAGAAAATCCATGCCCGTGCTGAAATAGGCCACGGCATTATCTGAAGTAACGTTGAGCGCGTGCTGGAAGAGCGTAAAATTATTTTGCCAGAATTTGACCTGCCGGTGTGTCGCCGCCGCACAGGCCGTCACCAATAGGACTGCCACGACGGACAGCACAAGCTTCCCCGCCCTCCGGCTTGCAAGTAGTTGATTCGCACTCCAAACCAGACAGATGAAAATTCCGATCAGCGGGATATAGGTGTAGCGATCCGCCATCGCCTGCTGGCCGACTTGAACAAAGCCAATCACCGGCACCAGTGTTATCAAATACCAGAACCAGCCGACGGCGAGCCATGGTTCTGATTTGCGACGCCAAACAGCGGCGGCGGAAATCCCAGCCAAAAGCAGCAGGGCCGCAGCAATTTTCCAGTAAGCCCACTGATGCGAAACAGGGTAATGCTGGTCGGGGTGAGGGTAAAAGACGGCGAGATTGGCCGGCCAGAAGGTCAGGCCGAGATATTTCACATACGAGACGATCGCGTTGACCAGGCGTGGGAGCAGTGGCAGGCCCATGGAGACATTGTGGCCTTTGGACTGGGCCAGAAAGGTCGCGGCGCAGGAAACCAAGGCCAGCACGGTAAATGGAATTTTTTCCAATACGACGCGGAGTGGGGTCGAATATCGGAGTCGTTGGAGCGGCCAGAAATCCAGCAGCAGCAACAGTGCCGGCACGGTGACGAGCATCGGTTTGCTCATCAATCCCAGGCTGAAAAAAATCAGCGCCACAGCGAACCAAACCCTTGATTTCCAACCTGGCGAGCGCGCTGTCTCGGCATAACGAGTGTAGGTTAGAAGTGTGAGCATCAAAAAAAACGTGCTCAACACGTCCTTGCGCTCGGCCACCCACGCCACCGACTCGACATGCAGCGGATGCAACGCGAAAAGCGCGGCAACCATTGCGCTGCGCCAGACGGTGCCGGTGATTCGCAGCAGCAGTCCAAAGAGCAGGAGTGCGTTGGCCGTGTGCAACAGCAGGCTGACGAAATGGTGTCCGCCCGGAGCCAGCCCAAAAAGTTGCACATCCAGCATGTGTGATAGCCAGGTGATCGGATGCCAGTTGCTCGCGTAGTCCGCACCCAAGGCCCACTTCACATTTTGCCAGGTCAGCCCGCCCGCAAGATGCGGGTTCTCGACGACGTATTGACGGTCGTCGAGTTTGATGAAATCGCTGTGGACCACCGACCAGAAGGCGGTGAATATAATCGCGGCCAGCACGACGCCGATCCCGGCGGTGAGCAGTGGGCCACGGAATTTTCCGCTTCTCCCCGGGGCCGTTTCGTTGGTGCCCGGGTTGGGTTCGTGCAAGCCGGATTGAGTCATCAGGTCTATCTGCCATCTTGCTACAATCGCAGCTAAATTCAACCTGATAAAAATCCGCAGCCAGCAATCAATGAATCATCACGCTTCGGGGTTTGCATTCCGGGCAAAGTTTGTTTTCTTCGTTCCATGCCGAAACGAAAGCACCACTCAAAACCATTGTAGCCCATTGCGATATAATCCATTGCAAAGGCAACTCTGGCGATTAAAACCGTCCGGTTTTAGTCAGGCCAGGTATTGCTCTTCGCTGACCTTTTCCAGCCAGTCCACCGCTTTTCCGTCAAGTTGTTCCTGAATGGCGATGTGCGTCAGGGCCGCGGTGGGCGACGCGCCGTGCCAATGTTTCTCGCCCGGTGGAAACCAGACGATGTCGCCCGGCTGGATTTTTTCAATCGGGCCGCCCCAGCGTTGCGCGCGCCCGCAGCCGGCAGTCACGATGAGCGTCTGACCCAGCGGATGTGTGTGCCACGCAGTCCGCGCGCCGGGCTCGAACGTGACGACGGCGCCGGCAACCCGTGCGGGATCAGTTCCCTTGAACGGCGAGTCGATGCGCACCGTGCCGGTGAACCAGTCGGCCGGTCCTTTGCCGGATGGTTGCGAACCGTTGTGTTTGATTTCCATAACGCATGTATTATTTGATGCCCGGACCGACGCGTCAATCCTTCGTTGCATCGGCTGGGTATTCCGCGCCGACGTCGGACTGTGAGATGGTGGAATCCCGATGCAGAGCCGCATGAATTCACCGGCCGGACGACGGAAATCATCCATTACGAGGCAGCACGGCAACGCGGTGGACTCGCGCTTTGGGATTGAATCCAAATTGCGTCGCGGGATACTCGATGCATGAACCGCCGAAAATTTATCCAGCTCGGTGTCCTTGGCGCGGGGGCAGCGTTGACTGGCGTCGAATCGTTGCAGAGCGAGCCTTTGACCGCTTCAAATAAATCATCCACCACGGTCGCCCTGCCCATCAGCATCGCGCCGCTCGTGCAGCGCGACTTGGATGCGATATTCGCGGACATGCGCGAACGCGCCGGGGTGAACGCGCTGTTTCCCTTCATGTATACCCACGAGCCGCACCGCGCCGGCTTGGAAGCGGCGGGATTTCACGGTGGCAATTATGCAAGGCCGCACATGGAATTTTATCAGGACACGCCGCTGACATTGTCGGACATGCGCGCGCCGGAATTCGGCGACGTGGACGTGCTTGAGAAAATCATTCCCGTGGCGAAGAAGCACGGCATCCGCGTGTTCTGTTTTTTGCTGGAAGACAACAATCTTCCTGCCGCCGTGCCACACTGGGAGTCGCTTTACGAGGTGGATCATCATGGCCGGCGCACGACGGGTCATCCGGGCGGGCGGTGTTTTAACAATCCCGGCTACCAGAATTTCACGCTGGGACTGGTTGAGGATTATGCGCGCAGCTACGACATTGGCGGCATCATGTGGGGTTCGGAACGCCAGGGCGGGCTGCTCAACACGCTTGGCCTTTCCCAAAGCAGCGGAATAGACCCGGGCCGCACGACCTGCTTCTGTGAGTTCTGCCAGAAGAAAGGCCGCGACCGTGGCATTGATGTGGAACGCGCGCGCCAGGGTTTCGATGTCATGGAAACATTCGTGCTCAACAGCCGCGCCGGGCAGCGTCCGCGCGACGGCTATTTCACGGAGTTCTGGCGTCTGCTGCTGAATTATCCGGAAGTGTTGGCGTGGGAAAATCTTTGGACAACCAGCCGCCATGAATTTCAGGCGGCGATTTATCGCAAGGTGAAGTCCATCAATCCGACGCTGCAAGTCGGCTGGCATGTGTGGCAAAATGTTTCGTTCAGCCCGTTCCAGCGCGCTGAGGAAAATTTGTCCGACCTGACTGGATTTTCTGATTTCATCCGGCCCGCGCTTTATAACAACGTCGCCGGCGGTCGGTTCGCGAGCTTCGTCAAGGGTGCGCGCGGCTCCGTATTCGGCGATCTGTCACCCGAAGCCACGGCGGAATTACTGTTTCAACAATTGAATTACTCCAGCGAAGCGCCATACGACAAACTCGCCGCGACGGGATTCTCGGCGTATTATGTGGAGAAAGAGACGCGCCGCTCCGTCGAGGCCGTGGGCGGTCATCCCGTGCAGATCTGGCCGGGCGTGGACATTGACGTGCCGGTGGAAAAAGGCGAGAGCCATTGCACGCCGGAAAGTGTGGCGGGCGCGGTGAAAGCCGTGTTCAAAGGCGGCGCGACCGGAATTATTTTATCGCGCAACTACACCGAGATGAAACCGGAGAATCTTTCCGGTGCCGGCGGTGCGTTGCGCGAACTGGGCCTGATTTGACGTGCAAACCTTTTCTTCTTTCAGCGCCCCGTCAACTGCTCCAGGGCTTCGGGATACCTTGCGCCTTCCACTTTGATTTTGGATGCGGCGCCTTCGATGTCGCGCAAATCATCCGCTGTTAGTTGCACATTCGCTGCGCCGAGGTTTTCCTCCAGCCGATGCAGCTTGGTCGTGCCGGGGATGGGCACGATCCACGGCTTCTGCGCCAGCAACCACGCCAGAGCGATCTGCGCCGGCGTCGCGTTTTTCTTTTTGGCGATCCGGCTGAGCAGGTCAATCAGCGCCTGGTTCGCCTGAAGCGCCTCCGGCGTGAACCGCGGCAGTTTGCTGCGGAAATCCATGCTGCCGAAGGTCGTTTTCATGTCCATCGCGCCGGTGAGAAAACCTTTGCCCAGCGGACTGTAAGGCACGAGGCCGATGCCCAATTCCTCGCAAGCCTTGAGGATGCCATTGGTCTCCACCTGACGCGTCCACAGCGAATATTCATTTTGCAGCGCCGTCACCGGTTGCACCTTGTGCGCGCGCCGGAGCGTCTGCGCGTTCGGCTCGGACATGCCGAAATGTTTTACCTTGCCCGCCTGGATCAATTCCTTCACCGCGCCCGCCACGTCTTCAATCGGCACATTCAGATCCACGCGATGCTGATACAGCAGATCAATCGTTTGAATCCGCAGCCGCTTAAGCGAACCTTCCACGGCCTTTTTAATTTGCTCTGGCCGGCTATTCAAGGGTGCCGCTCAGGTCAAAACCGAACTTGGTGGCGATGACCACCTTGCCTTTGAACGGCGCGAGCGCCTCGCCCACAAGCTCCTCGTTGGTGAACGGGCCATAAACCTCGGCGGTGTCGAAGAACGTCACGCCAAGATCCACCGCAGCGTGCAACAGGGCGGTTATCTCCGTTTTGTCTTTGGGCGGGCCGTAGGAAAAACTCATGCCCATGCAGCCCAGCCCGAGGGCCGAGACGGTTAAATTACTTTTTCCGAGTGTGCGTGTTTTCATAATCGTATTCCATTCGTTCCCCGGCGGAAGAGTTGCGCGAAATGGATGGGATTGGCGCAGCCCACGTCCAGCGCAATTTCCACCACGCTGTGCTTCGTCTCGCGGAGCAAACCGTCTGTTTATGGTTTGTCAACCACCACCAACTCATAGCTCAGCGTCTGCGCGGGAGCCACATCCCTTTCCCACGGACGGGAATAATCCAGCTTCAAGGTCTGCTGTCCGGCCTTGGTTGCGCGGAACTTGAAATAATCCATCCCACCGCCGCCCATGTTTCCGACCGGGGCGGAGCCGTTGACAAAGACAGGCTCGCCGACCTGTTCCACAACCGGTTCAGCCTCCGGCCGGCAGGTCCAGCGGAAACCCGTTGTGGGATTGGCGGGCAGTTCCACCATAAAAACCTGCCCGACCGCGAACGTGACTTGTCTGTCGGTGTTGAACGGAGTCAGGGTTTTGACGGAGCCGGTCGTGGCGCAACCTGCGAAAAGCAGGGAGCTGAGCGCGATTGACAACAAGCTGATTGTTTTCATAGGTGCTATAAACATAGCACCGTCTCATGCCGGTGCAAACGGGCACAACAGGCAGGTTGAATCTCCGAACCAATATTCTCATGCTTCCCCGTCACCGCTCCTGTCCATTGGCGGACATGGGTTCCGGGGGACTTCGTTAATTCCGACCAATCTCTTTGGCCCAATCGCCCCGGAAAATGATTTTTTGATCGTGAATCTTGAAAATGAATTTTCCGTATTGGACCGGAACCCCTGCCGAGGCGTTCACAATCCAGCAATTGTCAGGAATGGGGAAGGCAGATTCCGCACGGATGGTTTTCCCGTCCAGTTGATCTTTAATTGGGATCGTCGCCTGCGGGCCGACTTCCCATCCGAGGTGCGTGTTAAAGCTGACTTTTAAATCATCCAAGATTTTGAAATCCGGCCGGGTCTCAATCTGGATTTTGACGCTGGCATTGGTGGCGGCATTTAAATCGGTGGCCGGCGTCACGGCGATGGATAATTTAGGCAGGTCAATCGCCGAGCGTGAGGCCAGTATCATGATGGATTCTGTTTTTATCATCTCGTTGTCTTTATCGTAAAATTCAAAGGCCAGTTCCATGTCCTGGATGCCATCTGGCGCAAGGGACAATTGACCGGCAAAATAGCCCTCACCGGCCAGGGCGTGAGAGTAAACCACCTTGTCATTCACCTTCACCACCACCTTTTTGACGTTCTTGTCGGTGTAAAGTTCCAGCGGAATGGTGCTGTTGGTATAAATGGTGTCGTTCTTGGGACTGATGACCAGCGCCTTCATGTAGTCGCGCAGGGCAAACCAAACGGGACGTGGTGAACCATACATGTCCTTGACGTCGCTGTAGCCCCAGAAGCCAAACCATCCTTCCGGCTGTTCGGGGTTGTGATAATACGGATCGCCGCCCTTCCACCAGCCATCGGCATAATAGAACGGACACATGCCCACGGCTCCGGCATCAAGCAGGGCGCGATAGTTGGCGAGCAGGCCGTCCCGTTGCTGCGTAAGGGTGTTTCCGCCATACCGGCCAAAACCATGATGGGAAACGGAGTAGCCAAATTCGGTGACGATCAGCGGCTTTTTCAGGCCGTTCAATTCATACAACCCCCGGGTATAATCCTTCAGGCCCATGGTCGCAGTTTGGGCTTCGGTGTGGTCGTAACAATTGTAGGCATACACATCGAACATGTTTTCGTCGAGATAATCGCTGATCATCGTATTGGCTGAGATGCTGACCGGGACGCCCGGATGTTCCTGGTGAATGATGTCCATCATGCCCTGCATGAGGTTGACAAAGGCCTTGCCAGACACCTTGTGCATGTGGTCCGTTTGCGGTTCGTTGAGGATGAGGTAGGTGATGATGCAATCGTATTTTTTGGAATAACTCATCACCTTCCGAACTGAATCCTCGCAATTCCGGACAAACTGGGGGTCACCATAATCCTGGTCGGGGTCAACCCTGATTCCCATGATAAGCTTGAGACCTGAATCCTGAACCAGCTTCAGCTGGGGTTCCGAAAATTCATCCCAGGTTCGGATGGCATTATAGCCGCCTTCCTTGATCATCTTCAGGTCGAATTTCATCAGATCCAAATCGTCACCGCTGCCGCCCTTTTTGGGATTTTGTCCCGGACGGGCGCCAATTTCGTATCCAATGGCCTTGATGAAAAACTTTTGTCCGTTCAAATAATACCAGTTGTCCTTGAGTTCAATCCGGGTTTTCGCATGTCCCAGGATGGCCGTTGCGAGGAATAGGATGATCAAAAGCGTAAATTGTTTTCTCATGGTGTCATTATGTGGCTGGTGTGGCTGGCTTGCTTATGGAAAATCACAAGCAGGGTGGCAAACGTGCCGACGAGTGCAATGAAATACTACAAGCGTTTGACCGAAGAAATGAACGATATGAAAAGTTAGCCGGCAGGGTTCGGAATCAGAAGGAATCAGTCCCATTATGCGGAAATGTCCGGGACACCCGCGCGGGCGACCGCTGAATCACGCCGTGCTGGTCATGTTGCCAGCGGCTCGATGGGATTGGTGGGTTTCCTTTGCCTTTGATTTCCCGCATGACTTGTGCAACCTTTGCCCGTCCAATAAATTTACCCGTTCCATGCAGGAGGACATATATCGAAGGCGACCGGCATCTTCATCCGCCACAGGCGATGTCGGCGTGTTTGGTTGTCCCGGCGAAAGCACCCATCACAAATATGAAATCTAGTTTACTCGCCGCCCTCGCCATCCTTGGCCTCAGTCTCGGCTCCGTCACCGCCCAGACAACCATCATCAACGAAAATTTCGACGGCGGCTACACCGGCGCTTTCGGCCTGCACTATTATTCCGGCGGGAGCCCGAACAACACCACCAACTACACGCTGGCCAGCGGCGGTAATCCAAACGGCTGCTGGCAGGAGACGATGACGCCAACCACCACCGGCGATTATTACGCCGGTCAGGTGCAGTTGATGTCGGTCACCGGCAACACGGACACAAACCCGAACAACTATGTGCTGTCGTTTGACGCCAAGGGCAGCCAGGCCGGCCTCATTCAACTGATCATCCAGACCTGGCCCAGTAATTATTTCAGCGGCACCGGCCCGGTCATCAATGCCAGCGTTAACAACCAGCTCGCCGCCGCGAACGCCTGGCAGACGTTCAGCGTGAACCTCGGCACGCTCACCACGGCCAGCGCAAACGGCGCGACGTGGCAGTTGAATTTCAGCATTAGCGCCAGCCAGTGGGGCGGCGTCGGGCCGACGGACGTGCTGACGGTTGACAACATCGTGCTGACGCATCTGAACAAGGGACTATCGGTCAGCTCGTCGGCCAATCCATCGGCCTACAATGCTCCCGTGACATTCACCGCTGCAGTGGTGACCAATGGCATCACGGCGGGCAACGCGACGGGCACGGTGGTGTTCTCGTCCGCCGCCGGGGCGTTCAGCACCAACACCGTTTCCGGCGGCATCGCGACCAGCAGCGCGCTCACAAATCTGCCGGTTGGCGCCAACGCCATCACGGGGGTTTATTCCGGCGGCAATTATCCGTCCGCCACGAACACGCTGACGCAGATGGTGAATGCGCCCACCACGCCGGGCGTGGCGCAAGACGGGCTGCCACTTTACACGGACAACCTTGTGAACGGATTTCAAAACTGGAGCTGGGCGACGGTGAATTTGTTGAGCGCGGCACCAGTGCATTCCGGCAATTACGCCATTGCCGTGACCGACGCTGGCGGCCAGGCGCTGGTTTTCAACCGCGCGGAATTTAATTCCACTCCCTACGCAAGTCTGACCTTCTGGGTGAACGGCGGCAGCAGCGGCGGCCAGTTGTTGAAAGTGTCAGGATTGCTGGATAACAACGCCCAGCCAGCATTAAACATTTCGGCGTTGCCAGCAAATACATGGCAGCAGGTGACGATTTCGCTCGGAACGCTCGGCGTGGCGAACAAGCCCAATGTGACCGGCTTCCAGATTCAGGGCCGGACGGGAGCGCAGCCGACGTTTTATGTGGATGACGTGCAACTAATACCGGCTGCCACTCCGGCGGTGGTGCATCTCGGCGCGGACGCCGGGCAGATGCTGCACCCGGTGGACGCACGGCAGTTCGGCCTCAACACCGCGACATGGGACGGCAGCCTCGGAAATTCTTCGACGTTGCCGATGCTCCAGCAGATTGGCACCAGTGCCCTGCGCTGGCCGGGCGGCTCCACGTCGGACGGCTACCATTGGGCCAGCGACCCGTCGGGCAACGCCACCTTCCAGACTTTGGCGACAAACCTCGGTGCGCAGGTGTTCACCACGATCAATTACGGCACGGGCACGCCCGCCGAAGCGGCGGGATGGGTGCTCATGGCGAACCTGACGAACCACTGCGGCTTCCAATATTGGGAAATCGGCAACGAATGTTACGGCTCGTGGGAGAACGACACTCACGCCATTCCGCACGACCCCTATACTTACGCCACCAACGCCGTGGCCTGCATCCAGCAGATGAAGGCCGCGTATCCGGCCGTGCCCATCAAGATCGGCGTCGTGGTCGTGCCGGGCGAAGGCAGCTATTCCAACAACGCGACGCATTTCGCCGTCAACCCGCGCACCGGCACCACGAACTACGGCTGGACGCCCATTGTTTTGTCTGTGATGGAAAGCCTCGGTGTCACGCCGGACTTTTTGATCTATCACGATTATCCACAATACACATCATCCGGCTGGACATTTTACTCAGGTTCAGCGGACAGCGACCCACTGCTGCTACAGATCGCCAGCAACCCGTCGCCGTCAAACTGGAGCGACTGGTCCAGCGCCGCCACCGACCTGCGCCAGCAAATCACCGACTACATCGGCGCCGGCGGCGGCAGCAGCATCGAACTGTGCGTGACGGAGAACAACAGCGATGCCGGCGCGATGGGCCGTCAGTCCACCAGCCTTGTCAACGCTCTTTACCTCGCGGACAGCACCAGCGCGCTGATGAAGACGGAGTTCCGTTCTTATATTTGGTGGGACTTGCACAACGGTTACGAGACAGACGGTAATTTTGATCCGACCATCTACGGCTGGCGGCCAAATGGCGATTACGGAATCTTAAACTCGGCCAACTCCCCCTACCCGACTTTTTACGCGGAGAAGCTGCTGGAAAATTTCGCGCGGCCCGGCGATTCCGTGCTGGTCTCGTCCAGCGACAATCTGCTGCTCTCCGCTTACGCCGTCCGCCGCACCAACGGCGCGCTCACGCTGCTCGTCATCAACAAGAACATGACCACGAACCTGAACGCACAAATTACACTGACAAATTTTGTCCCGTGGTCCACCGCCTCGCTGCTGTCCTACGGCATCCCGCAGGATCAGGCGGCGGAGACAAATGGTGCGCCAGCGTTGCAAGATCTGGCGGGCGCGAGCTATCCTTCGGCGGCGGTGAACTTCAGCTATAACTTCGCGCCGCTCTCACTGACACTGTTCACTTTCGCGCCCGGGCCGGCGACGCTCGCGGTGCAGACGGTGCAGTCCGGCCAGACACAACTGCTGTTGCAGGGCCAGCCCGGCACGCCCTACGTCATCCAAATCTCGCCGGACTTGTTGAACTGGAGTTCAGTGGCCACGAATAGCCTGACGGGCAGCAGCGCGAGTGTGCCGGTGCCGGTGCCGCCGGGCGCGAACCTGCAATTTTTCCGCGCGGTTTGGCAGCCCTGATCGGGCGTGGCTGAAGCGGGATTCCAACGGTTCCGCCCGGGAAAGATTTTCTCCCGTTGGTTGCCGCCATCGGGATTGGGAAAACCGTGCTAGACGCCGAAAGCAATGACCAGTTCGCTCCCCAACAGGGCATGGGTTGTAACGGTCTTGTTCCGTTCAGGTGACTTGCGCCGCAGAACTTTGGGCTGCGCCAGATACATTTTAATCGTCTCGATCATCTCCAACTCGTTCAGCTTGCGATAGGCCACAACATGATATGTCATGTTGTGCTCCTCGTCCCGGAGGGTCGAGCGAATGTCGGGTTTTTTCACGATGCGTCGTTTGGCTTGTCCAATGGTTGACGGTCAATGATCATTATATTCTTGCACGCGGACAGGATTTTTTCAACTTCCACGGCATTCATCCCATCAAGCTCGAGAATCTTGTGGTCGGCCTGCGTGACCGAAATTTTCCGGGAACCGCGGCCGGCCACCCAGGCAACGAACACCCGGGACACGTCCGGCCAGGAAATTTCCCCGTCCAGCCTGGCCCAAAATCCGGCGTTCATGATCTGCCACGGCCGGGGCACCCAGCGCTCATATTTTATGCCGGCCAAATCAAATTCAGCCAGCAGGGTTTCAGAACCAGGACCAAAAAGGATCAGTTCCATTATGCGGAGCGTCTGGGACAACCGCGCCCGACCACTGAGACACGCCGCGCCGGTGATGTCAAAGGTAAAGCGCAAATAAAAAATCCGCGCCGGTCAGGGCACGGGCAACGACGTCAGAAAAAATGGCGGGACCCGCCGAAATCTGGCGGCCCAATTTTCACTTCACCGTGTGGTGATCATCGTTCCACAACTGGATCACCGGATGAGACGGATTGTGTTCATAGCCCAGCGCGCTCAGGCTGGCCGTGTTCAGGGCGAAAAATCTTCCGGCAGCCGTTCCCTCATCCAGCCAGCGGGCCGCCAGCACCCGCAAAAAATGGCCGCTGGAAAACAGCAGCACATTCCCCGGCACCGCCCGCACCCGCCGCACCACACGGTCGGCGCGCGCGGCGACCTGCTCCGGCGATTCGCCGCCGGGGCAGCCGTCGCGGAACAACTGCCAGCCGGGTCGCTCCTCGAAAATGTCTTTGGTGCATCGGCCTTCGTATTCGCCGTAATTCCATTCGACCAAATCCGCATCCAATTCCGCCTCCGCCCGGAAACCGGCCAGTTCACATGTGCGGACGGCACGTTGCAGCGGGCTGCAGAACACCCTGGCAAACTCCAGTCCGCGCAACCTACCGCCGAGGCTGCGGGCGTTGCGCTCGCCTCGCGCGGTCAGCGGCAGATCCGTCAGCCCCGTGTGCTGGCCGGTGAGGCTCCACGCGGTTTCACCGTGGCGGGCGAGATAAACGACCGGAAGTTTTTCGCTCATGATTTTATTTTTCCGGCCATTTCGAATCAGGCGTCATTGGCATATCAATACTAAAAACTGAAGCTGCCGCCGAGGCCGGGGTCAAGGCGATTGGGCAGCAGAGTCTCCGGCGTGGCGTAGGCCGGTTTCAAATTGACCGTCAGCTTGAAGTCGCCGGTGGAAAATATGGCGTAAGCGGCCTCGCGATCCTGCACCGTCAGCACGGGTTCCTTGATCACTTCGGGTCTGGCAAGGATTTTTTCCGGAGCCGCCGAGGCCAGATCCTTTTGAAACGCGAGACTGGAATATTCCATGTCCGGATCCTGATTTTTCGTCCAGGGATTGCCCCACAGGTCGGCATAATCCGCGAAGTTGTTCCCCCGCGCCACCGGCGGCGCCACCAGCCGGGGAGCTTCCGATTCCGGCGGGGCGATATGATTTTCGATGTGGGGTAAAAGGGTGGCCGCCCGGTGCTGTTCCTCGAACAGAAACACGCCCGCCGCCAAAATACACACCACCAACAGCGCCAGATATCGCTTCATGAAAACAGCCTGATCTCCCATTTTTCTTTTTGCAGATGGTTCGACAACATTGATTCAAACTAACCCAGCCAGCCGCTTTTGTCAGCAATTCCCGCCAGCTTTTTCTGGATGATTGCAAAATAAAGTTGGAAACCGCCGCCGCGCGTTTAACTTGAACCCATGGCAAGGCCACCTTTGATTTTGATTTCGCCGGGCATCGAGAAGCGCGGCTTTGAGTTTGGCGACCTGTCGGTCAGCCTCTCGGTGCGTTATGAAAACGCCGTGCTGGCGGCGGGCGGCATCCCACTCCTCGCGCCGGTGACGACCGACCGTGCCCTGCTCGCCGAGGCCGTCCGCCGCACCGACGGCCTGCTGCTCACCGGCGGCGACGACATTGACCCCGGCCTCTACGACAACACCCTGCCCCGCGAAGTCCGCGAGACCGTCGGCCAGACGCCGGACGGCGGCGCGCGCGATGAACGCGAACTGCTGTTGATCCGGGAAATTTTTCAACAGCGCAAGCCGCTGCTGGCCATCTGCCGCGGTCACCAGCTGTTGAACCTTGCGTTCGGCGGCGGCCTGGTTGCGGACATCCGCCAGCAGGTTCCCGGCGCAGTGAAACACTGGGGCATGGACCAGGCATTTCACTTCAAGCACGACGTGACGGCGAAGCCCGGCTCGCTGTTCGCAAAGATTTGCGGCCGGAAAATCATCGGCGTCAACAGCACGCATCATCAGGCGGTGACGGAACCGGCCGGAAAGTTCGTGGCCACGGCGCGCAGCCGCGACGGGATTGTGGAAGCGATGGAACTGAAGCCGGAATTTGCGGCGCAGATGCCGTTTCTCCTCAGCGTGCAGTTCCATCCCGAACGACTGACGCACAAACACGCCCGCTACCGGGCGATTTTTGAGAGGTTTGTCGCGGCCTGTGCCAGGGCCTGAATTGATCCCGAAAACGGCAGCGCGACAATTTCCGCCGGCACCTCACCCGCCGCCTTCCGCAACGAAAGCACGGCGCCGATTTGGTTTGCCTCACGATGGACATAGCCGAGCGCGATGTTTCCGAACACTGGCGATTTCACCGCGCTGGTCACATGGCCGACCTCTTTGCCCGCGTGAAACAGTTTGTCGCCCCGTTGAGGCGGCGCGTTCAATTCATCAGCCAAACGCAGACCGCGCAACTCGCGGTTGACGTGGCCGACGCTGTGGATGCGGTTGATGACTTCCTGCCCGATGTAGCAGCCTTTGGTGTAAGTCACGGCACGGCTTTCAATGCCGCATTCGAGCGGGATATTCGTCTCGTCCATGTCCGCTCCGAAGCGCGGAATGCCCGCCTCGATGCGCGCGGTGTCAAACGCCTGCCAGCCGCACGCACGTCCACCGGTTTGTTTGGCGGCGGCGATCAATTTGTCCGCCACCGCGCCAAGGGAATTGTTCGGAACGAATAAATCGAATCCGCTGGTGCCAAGGCGCGGATTATTTACGAGATAAATTTCGCCAAGCGTGGCGTCGGAAACTTTCACGGAGGCGAGCGGCTTGGCGGGAAGTTCGGCAAATAATCCGAGCGCGTTAATCACTTCCGCGGCTTTCGGCCCTTGCACGCTCAACAAGCCGTAATGCGGCGCGGCATCCACGATCTGCACGTCATCGGCGACGATGAATTTTTCGAGGCGCGCGGAAATTTTCTCCGTCAAGCCCGGCTCGAAATCCAGCAGCAGTTCATCCGCGAGCGCAAAGATGTTCAGGTCGCTTTCCATTTTGCCCTTGGCGGTGGTGATGGCCGCGTAACAGCCTTCGCCGGTGCGGAGTTTCTTCACGTCGTTCGTTACCTGCCCGTGCAGAAACCGCGCCCGGTCGGCACCAACAAGACAAATCCGCGAATGGAAGCTCAGATCAATCACGCCGACGGTTTCACCGAGAGCAGCGTGTTCGGCCAGCCAGTCGCCGTAGTCGTTCACGACCGGTGCGCCGCCCAACTCCGCGAACCGCGCGCCGAGGCCGTGGTGAAATTCGTGCAACATCAGTGGATTCATCGCAGCGAAATAATGTCACCGTTTCGTCACGCAGCAAAATGGAATCGAATTGCGTCGCGGCAAATTTTTCTTAAAATGTCCGCCTATGAATTTAGACGAACAGTATTCGGAACTGACACTCAAAACCAAAACGAAGCACGTCCTGGTCGTGCTGGACGGCCTCGGCGACATCGCGACGAAGGAACAAGGCTATCTCACGCCACTCGAAGCCGCGCACACGCCGAACCTCGACGCCATCGCGAAGAATTCCGCGCAGGGCCGCATGATTCCGGTCGCGCCCGGCATCACGCCCGGCAGCGGGCCCGGCCACCTCGGCCTTTTTGGCTACGACCCGCTGGAGTTTCAAGTCGGTCGCGGCGTCATTGAGGCGCTCGGCCTTGGACTGGAACTGAAGCCCGGCGACGTCTGCGCCCGCGCCAATTTCGCGACGCTCGACACCAAGGGCATTGTCACCGACCGCCGCGCCGGCCGCATCCCGACCGAAACCTGCGAGAAACTCGTCGCTCTGCTCACCGCCAAGATCAAAAAGATCGGCGACACGCAGGTTATCATCAAGGCCGGCAAGGAACACCGCTTCGTCGTCGTGTTTCGCGGCAAGGGTTTGGAAGGACCGCTGACCGACGCCGACCCGAACCGCGAAGGCTTTACCATTCCGTCCGTGAAGCCGCGCGATCCGAAAAATTTGAAGCAGAAGAAAATGGCGAAGCTCATCGCGGATTTTTACAAGGCCGCGCTGCCGGTGCTGGCCAAGGAAAAGCCGGCGAACGGTTTCCTGATGCGCGGCATCGCGCACCAGCCGCACATCCCGCTGTTCGCAGATCGTTATAAGCTCAAGCCGGCTTGCCTCGCGGTTTATCCAATGTATAAAGGCCTCGCGCAGCTCGTCGGCATGGTGAAGATCGAAGGGCCGCAGACCATCAAGGAGCAGTTCGAGCGCTACCTGAAGGAATACGACAACTACGATTTCTTCTTCATCCATTACAAATACACCGACAAATACGGCGAGGACGGCAATTTCCCCGCGAAGAAAAAGGCGATCGAGGAATTCGATGCCGCGCTGCCGATCCTGTTGAAAAAGAAGCCGGACGTGCTGGTCGTCACGGGCGATCACTCGACGCCGTGTGCGCTACACGGTCATTCGTGGCATCCGCAGCCGGTGATGATCCATTCCGCCACAAGTGGTTCGGACAAGTTGGAGCGTTTCACCGAGACCGGCGCGAACTGCGGTTCTCTCGGCATCTTCCCGGCCAAGTTCATGATCCGCCTGATGCAGGCGAATGCGAAGATGTTCGACAAGTTCGGCGCGTGAGGACATTTATGATTTATGATCTGCGATTGATGATTGACTCTTGTTTGACATGAGCCGCTTCAATCAAAAATCAAGAATCGTAAATCGTAAATCCTATGAACCTGCCTAACAAGCTCACCGTCTCGCGCTTCGGCCTGACGGTGCTTTTTCTTTGGGCGGTGTTTTCCAAGTTTGCCTACAACGACACGCTGGCGCTGATTTTTTTCTGCCTCGCCGGCGTCACGGATTTTCTGGACGGCCGCATCGCCCGCGCCCGCAAGCTCATCACCAACTTCGGCATCCTGATGGACCCGCTGGCGGACAAGATCATGGTGTGCTCGGCGTTCATCGCGTTTGTGGAAAGCACGCACATGCGCCCTGACGCGCCGGTGAAGGTCGGTGCGTGGATGGTCGTCATCATCGTCGGGCGCGAACTTGCCATCACCGGCCTGCGCCTGCTCGCCGCGTCCAAAAACATCGTGCTGGCGGCAGAGCGATACGGGAAGCACAAGACGATTTCGCAGATCGTCTGCGTCATCGCGCTGCTGGTGGTGGATGCGTCCGAGGAATGGCCGGCGGCGTTGAAAAATATTTTCATGCCGTGGACGCCGGTGTTTGCCGATATCATGCTGTGGATCACCGTCGTGCTGACGGCGCTTTCGGGAATCATCTATCTCTGGCGCAACCGCGCGCTTTACCTAGACGACATGTGAATCAGTGTTTCGGCAGCGGCAGCGTGTCGCCGGAACTGGCCGGTTCATAGCGGGCGGGCGGCAGCTTGACTGACGAATCTCCTTTATGGCTGTGCTTCAGGACGGTGTGAACCAGCAGGATGATCAAAACCAATCCCAACAGCGCGGCGGCGGCCAGCGCCATTTTCATGTTCAATTTCGCGAGCCAGAAGGTGACGTGATCCAGCGGGGTTTTGGTCACGTCGCTCAACGGCGGCGGCTCGCTGAACTTTTCCGTGCGGCCCAGCTCGGCATCGAGCGCGGCCATGATCTGTGGCACGTCGAGCTTGAGCCGCGTGGCGTAGTTTTTCACCGAGCCGCGGATGTAGATCGGCGCGGAAAACACGCTGAAGTCGCCGTTTTCGAGCGCGTGAATATGATCCGTGCGGATCTTCGTCATGTCCGCGATCTGCTGCACGGTGAGTTTCTGCGCCTCTCGCGCAGCGCGGAGTTGTTCGGCAACCGTTGACATTTGGTTTATTTAGCGGGTTTGAACGGCACTTGGCAATCTTGGAAAATGATTTTGTTCAATCGCGGGTGCAAAGATAAATGCGGAAACGGGTCATCGGCCGGCCGTGGTGCTGCGTCCAAAAATCGTCCACCAGCTCGATCTTGCCGAATTCATCCTGCAAGGTTTTGGGCACCGCGCCGTTGCCGTCGTCGGTCACGAACAAGGCGCGCGTATCGGGTTGAAGTTGGTAACCGGGCCAGAGCGTGAACTGTGTCTCACCGTATTGCGCCGGCGGCAGATAAGTCACCGGCTGGTCGGGCAGATAAAACGCCATCATGCTCGCCTGCGAATAATGGTTTGCAATCAGCAGATTCGCGTGGTGCGTCTCGCGGGCCTGCTGGACGTGCTCCGCAAATTCATCCCAGCCCTGCGCGCGGCGCAGCGGATCCGATACGGGCCGCAGATGGAAATGGGTGGTAACACGGTTCAACACAAGCATGAGCGGATCCGTGTCGTGCAGCACCACCGTCATCAGCAGCGCGAGGGCGAACGCCGCGCCCACGCCCCAGCGCCACGCCGGATGCCGCGCCACGACTTCGCGCCAATAGACCACGGTGAAAATAATTCCCGCGACCAGTGCCGGCGCCGCCCAGTTCGGCTGGCCCGCCTTGTTCAAACTGAAGAAGGCGAACAATCCGTAGAGCGGCAGAAACTGGCTCAACAGAAAACGCACGCGCAAGTCCGCGTGCCTCGTCAGCAGCAAGGCCACCGCCGCCACCAGCATCCCCGCCATGAACAGCGGTGACACCACACCAAATTGGCCGCCGAGAAATTTCAGCAGTTCACCAGGATGAATCTCAAACTTGTTCGTCACGCCGCTGCGCGAGTGCAGTGCGAGGTAATGCACCCAGTGGGTCTGAATGTTCCACCAGAGAATTGGCAGAATGCTCACGCCGAACGCGGCGCACATCACAAACATTTTCCGGCTGAACAGCAGCCGGCGATGTTCCTTCGACCAGAGCAGAAAAAATCCGATGCAGCCGAGCTGCACGCCGTTCGTGAACTTCGCGAGGAAACCCGCGCCGATGACCAGGCCGAGCCAGAACCAGTCGCTAGTCTTGTCGCGATGAATTGCCTTCCAAAAAATCAGGATCGCCAGCGCCCAGAAAAACACGCTCAACGAATCAATCGTCATCAGGATGGAGCCGACCGCCGTCAACGGCATCACCGCCGCCATCAGCAGACACCAGAGCGCCACGCGGTCGTCATACAGCCGCCGCGCCAGCAGGAAAATCACCGCGCCGGTGGCCGTGCTCAACAGCATTGCGCAGAAGCGGATGCCGAAGACCGTGTTGCCGAACAGTTTTGTGCCCAGCGCGATGGTCCACGCGACGCCCGGCCCCTTGTCGCGATACGACGCGGCGAGATGTTTCGACCAGAGCCAGTAATACGCCTCGTCCGGCACCAGTTGCATCTGTGTGATGAACCACAGGCGGTAGCAGGTGAGCGCGAACAACAGAAAAATGGCAAGCCGCACGGGGCTGGTTTGGCGCAGGAACGAAAGCATTGATTTAATGTGATTGCCGACGTGCGGAAGGATTCGCGCAACGCCGGCTTGCGCCTAATTTGGCGGATTGGACGTGCGCTTGGCAATCTTGGAAATAACTTCAACCAGATTGAACCTTTGCTCGCCTGGCGCATTCCACTTGATGACAATGCCGGAAGTGGCCGACATCGAACAACTGCCAGTGTCGCAGGCCCGCGCCGGGGAACCGGCGGCCTGGGACGCGCTCTTCCGGCGATACCAGTTGCCGCTTTATGTTTACGCTTTTGAACTTGTCCGCGACGAACAGGCCGGTCTCGACATCGTGCAGGAAACATTCATCGCCGCCGTCAAACACATCGGCAGCCTGCGCGAGGACGGGAAGATTGGAAGCTGGCTTTTTGGCATTGCGCACCAGAAAAGCATCCAGCGCTGGCGCAAGCGGCGGGAAGTTTTGTTCGACGAAATCCCCGAACCGCCCGATGAATTTGAAGACGGCCCGGATGACCTGCTCATCCGGCGCGAACAGGAGGCTGCATTCATGAACTTGCTGAATCAACTGCCGCTGCCGCAACGCTCGGTTCTGCTGTTGCATTTCATCGAGGATTTCTCGCTGGAAGAAATTGCGCGTATCACGGAAGCGCAGCTTGGCACTGTGAAGTCGCGGCTGCATTACGCCAAGAAATCATTGAGAAAATTATGGGAGGCCAAAAATGAAAACGCCGCGTGAAATTTTACTGGCCCGCCATCAGGCCGCCGCACCGAATCTTGACGCCATCCGCCAATCCACTGTGGCAGCGGTCTGTGACCGTCGCAATTTTGCCGAAAGGCGGCCGCACACCGCCGCCACCACCATCTTCCAGACAATCTGGCTGGAGTTGGTCTTGCCATGCCGCCGGATTTGGACCGGCTTGGCCGCCGTTTGGATTTTGATTCTCATTGTCAATGTTTCGCTGCACGACAGCTCGCGCACCATGACCGCAAAATCGGCACCGCCGGTGGAAATGATGATGACGTTTGGCGAGCAGCAAAAACTGCTGAATGAACTCCTCGCCGACCGCACTGTGCCGGTGGATGCTGAACAACCGAGAATCTTTTTGCCCAAATCACGGACTGAAATCCTGAAGCTCATGAACGCATGAATGAATCACCTGAAAACAAACCGGGCTGGCGGTGGAGGCGGCGCTTCCTCGTTGCTGTTGCGTGCCTCGTAACGCTAATCGCGGTGTTTTACGCTGAGGAAGACTGGCGTGGCAAACATGCCTGGGATAATTACCGGCACGAGTTGGAGGCCAAAGGCGAGAGATTGGACTGGCAGGCCTTCGTTCCGCCCGCTGTGCCGGACGATCAGAACTTTTTCACCGCGCCAATCTTTACAAACATGCTCAATGGCAAGGTCGTGATGAATCCCTATCACTCTGACGGCAGTCCAAACTGGCAAGCGGGAAATGGTCTAACTGGTTATCTTGGGGGCGAAGGCAGGGCATACATAATGAATTTGAAAGCATTTCAAGATTCGTATCGCAATCCGGTCAAAGCGAGTCTGGCAAAAGAATTTCCGGTCGCGCCGCAGCCGCAGACACCGGCGAAAGATGTCTTGTTCGCCTTGAGCAAGTATGATTCGGCGATTGAAGAATTGCGCCAGGCCAGCCGACGGCCTTACACAAACGTCCCGTTGAACTACGAAGATGGTTTAAATTCGGCCGCGTCGCTATTGCCGATTTTGGCGGAGCTTAAAAGATGCACTCAATTGCTGCAATTGCGCGCCGACGCTGAATTGGCTGACGGCCAAAGCGCAAAAGCATTGGATGACGTGAAGCTGTTGTTGTATTTGAACACTTCCCTCCACAATTCACCGTTTTTAATTTCCCATCTCGTGCGAATGGCCATTGTGAGCATTGACTTGCAACCAATTTGGGAAGGTTTGGCGGAGCATCAATGGTCGGACGAACAACTCATCGCGCTTGACGAGGAATTGGGGAAATTGGATTTTCTGGCGGACTATGGATTTGTCATGCGCAGTGAACGTGCATTTGCAATTGCGTCGTTTGAAAGTCAGCGACATACGCGTGAAATGACTTCATACACGGACGCCGGTGATGTCACCAATAAACTGACGTTCATGCCCAGTGGATATTTCTATCAGAACGAACTCGCCAACGCCCGGATGATGCAGCAATGGGTTTTGCCGCTCGTGGATACCAATTCGCGTGTTATTTCACCGGCAGCCTTTCAGCGCGCCAATAATACAATTCAGGCGGAGATAAAACATTATTCACCTTACCGTGCCCAGGCATTGAGGTTGTTTCCGGCCATCAGTCGCACGATGATAAAGTTTGCTGCCATTCAAGTGAGCATTGATCTGGCCCGGGTTGCCTGTGCGTTGGAACGCTACCGGCTCGCTCACGGCGAATATCCCGAAACGCTCGACGCACTTGCGCCGCAATTCATCGCCGTGCTGCCGCATGACATCATCAACGGCCAGCCGCTGCATTATCGGCGGGAAGCGAATGGTCAATTCGTTCTCTATTCCGTCGGCTGGAATGAAACAGACGACGGCGGGCAACCCGGTTTGAACCAAGAAGGCAGGTTTGATTGGCAACGCGGCGACTGGGTCTGGCAATATCCGCAGAAATAAACCCATCGAGGCACAAAGACACTGTGTATTCCTTGTTTTACGTCTCATTTCATGCCGGGACGGTGAAGCTGACGGGCTGGCTTCAAAGCCCGTCCAGAATATCCCCTCACATTTTGAACGTTTGGTAAGCTCGGTTGACTGGCGTGGCGTGGGAAGATTTGAGCGGCCTGATTACCGGGATCGCAGTTATTTCGTTTAAGGAGCGTGTTTTCGGTATTTTCAGCGCATTTCCCACGGAAATGGCTGTTTTTTAGCTAAATGGGATGCGCCCTAAATCAAATGGGGTGCGCCCCTTTTCATTTGGGGTGACGCAAAAACCAAATGGGGCGCGCCCCTTTTGGTTTGGGGCGGCCCAAAAAGGCTATAAGGCTGGAGCTTTTTGCCGGGGGGTGCGGCTCTTTTGAAAAGGGGTGCGCGTCATCCGGGAATTGTTTCGCTTCGTGCCATAGAAGTTGCTTCGGCTGCCGAATAACTCGCTTGAAATTGCGACGGCTTCTCATTGACTGCCAGTGCCACAGGCGTAGGCTCCATGTTTTATGAACACTGAAACCGAAATCGAAACCCTGAAAAAAGAAGTCGTCCGTCTCCGTCGCGAAATGGATGAATACCGGCAGTTCATCCACTACCACCCACCGGGCGTCGGCGACGACGACAAGCCGCAAACCGCCTATCTTACCATCCGTTGCACCTTCCTCACCATGTTCCATCCCAGCGACGCCAGCAAGTCCATGCTCAACCTCATTTGCGGGCAGGACGGGGCGTTTGTCTCGGTCATGGGCACGGATGAAAGGACGCGGGTGTTGATGCAGGTGGAAAAAAATGTGCCGGAGTTGAGCCTCTTCGGCGATGACAACCAATACAAGGCCTGTCTGCGCTTGGACAAGGGCGAGCCGTCATTCGAACTTTACGGCAAGGAAAACAAAATCGGCGTGCAGTTGAAAGTGGTGGAGGAGGGGCGTGGCCAGGTGGGTGTGTGCGAGGCCGGCCAGCCGCGCGCAATAATGAAGGCCACCAATGTCGGCGCCGCCATCAGCGTTGTGCATGACGACGGCCATGCGCGCATCACCATGATTGGCACGCCCAACAACGGTGAGCTGTTCGCCATAACGCCGGACATGAAGATCGGGGTGAAAATCGCCGCCGACGGTATGGACGGCGGATTCATCACCGTCAACCGCGCGAACGGCAAGGCCGGGGTGATTCTTTCCAACACCGCCGTCGGCGGCACGGTGATGGTGCAGGATCAGCACGGTAAAATCACCGGCCACCTGCCGATGATCCCGGAGGAGTGAGGTGTCCGGTTGCGATCCGGCGGTTAATCGGGAAAGTGCGGCTGGGTCTGGAAGAACTTAGCGCCGGATTTTTTAGACAGAATTTACAAAATGGAACAGAATTCAGAACTGATATTTTTGATTCTGAAAAATTCTGTTGATTCTGTCTAAACCGCGTGTTGTTCGCCGCCGTCCGCGCCGCCGTTGTCGAGGTCAATCAGGATTTCGCGCGGCTCGGCGCCGTTGCTCTCGCCGACGATGCCGCGGTTCTCCAGTTCGTCCATGATGCGCGCGGCCCGGCCGTAGCCAAGGCGCAGCCGCCGTTGCAGCAGCGAGACGCTCGCCTTCTGCTCGCTGCGGATGACCTCGATGCACTGCTGGATGATCTCCTCGTCCTCGTCAATGCCGCTCTCGTCGCCAAAGCTGGCCGCAGGCTTGGAAAGCTGCTTGTGGATTTCCGCCTCGTAACTCGGCTTGCCCTGCTTGGCAATGAACTCGACGACGCTGTTGATTTCCTGGTCGGTGATGAGCGCACCCTGCGCGCGGATCAATTTTCCCGAACCGGGCGGGAGGTAAAGCATGTCGCCCTTGCCGAGCAATTTGTCCGCGCCCATCGCGTCGAGAATCGTCCGCGAATCCACCTTGGCCGCGACTTGAAAGGCGATGCGCGCGGGGATGTTGGCCTTGATGACGCCGGTGATGACGTCCACGGAAGGCCGTTGCGTGGCGACGATGCAATGAATGCCGGCGGCGCGCGCCATTTGCGTGATGCGGGCGATGGCCATTTCCACGTCGGCGGGTGCGACGAGCATCAGGTCCGCGAGTTCGTCAATGATGACGACGATGTAGGAAAGTTTTTCAGGAATAACGATGTCTTCGTCGCGCGGCACGACAATCTGCTCGTCCACTTCCACGGCGAAACCGTCCGCGCCCGGCTCGACTTTTTCCTTTTTGGCGATGAGCGGCAGTTCCGGTTCCTGCGGCGGCGCGAGCTTGTCCTTGGGACGTTCGTTGAAGGATTTGATGTTGCGGACATTGACGCGCGCGAAAATCTGGTAGCGCTTTTCCATTTCGTTGACGACCCAGCGCAACGCGAGCAAAACTTTTTTGGGATCGGTCACGACCGGCACAACGAGGTGCGGCAGCGCATTGTATTGCTGCAACTCAACGACTTTCGGGTCAATCATCACGAAGCGCAATTGATCCGGCGAGAAACGGTAAAGCAGCGACGCGATGATGGCGTTGATGCAAACCGATTTGCCGGAGCCGGTGCTGCCGGCGATGAGGCAGTGCGGCATTTCCGCGAGGTCGGCGACGATGGGATGGCCGT